>DASRUS010000330.1:0-19154 GCA_035687825.1 Myxococcota bacterium
GAGAACCGCCGCCTGTACGGCAAGTGCGCGCACCCGGCGGGGCACGGCCACGACTACGGCGTGGAGCTCACCTACGCGGGCCCCGTGGACCCCGAGACGGGCCAGATCCTGCCCGACGGCGCGCTCGAGGCGCTCGTGCGCGAGCGGGTGCTCGAGCGCTTCTCGCACCGGCTGCTGAACGACCTGGCGCCCTTCCGCGACGCCGTGCCCACCGGCGAGAACATCACGCGGGTGCTGCACGAGGCGCTGGCGGACCCGGTCGCCGCGTGGGGCGCGCGGCTCGTGCGCGTGCGCGTCGTGGAGACGCCACGAAACCAGTTCGAGATCGGAGAACCGGAATGAACGACGACACCCTGCAGGGCCTCGTGACCTCGATCCTGAAGGAGATCGGCGAGGATCCCGGGCGCGACGGCCTCGACCGCACGCCGGGCCGCGTGGCGTCCGCGCTGCGCTTCCTCACGCAGGGCTACGAGCAGGACCCGGTCGCGGTGCTCAACAACGCGCTCTTCGACGTGAGCTACGACGAGATGGTGCTCGTGAAGGACATCGACTTCTACAGCCTGTGCGAGCACCACCTGATCCCGTTCTTCGGCCGCGTGCACGTCGGCTACATCCCGAACGACAAGGTGGTGGGGCTCTCCAAGCTGCCGCGCATCGTCGAGATCTACGCGCGCCGGCTCCAGGTGCAGGAGCGCTTCACCGTGCAGCTCGCCGAGACGCTCGAGCAGGTGCTCGCGCCGCGGGGCGTGGGCGTCGTGGTGGAGGCGATCCACCTGTGCATGATGATGCGGGGCGTGGAGAAGCAGAACGCCTTCGCGATCACGAGCTCCATGCGCGGCGTCTTCCAGAGCGATTCGAAGACGCGTTCGGAGTTCATGGAGCTGATCCGCCATCGCAAGGCGTCGTTCGCCTGAGCGGTGCGCCTGACGCGGCGCTTCCCGACCGATCGATCGGTCCCCGAATGACACGAAGCGCCGGAAGCTGACCTCGAGTCAGGCGGAACTTCGATGTAACTCATTGAAATCAAAGAGATAAATTTTTCGCCGCAGAGCGTCACGGACCCGTTGACGAGGCGCCTCAAGCGGCATACCCTGCCCGCCGATCCGAGGGCTGCGACGCGGTCCGTCGCGTGCCTGCCCGGCTGAAGTCCCCCCAAGTTCGCGGCGTTGCAACGAGACTTCTCGTTGCCGCACCGCGTCGGAGAGGGCCCGAAGCGCCCCGAGAAGCATCCGAGGCGGTCCCGTCCACGCGGACCACACTCGGCAGACGAGGCTGTGAGCGCGGCAGCCGCCCGAGGCGGGTGGCTGCGGGCGGCGGCCCCGCCAACGAGGAGAGAAAAGGGAATGAAGAGCACGAAACTCCCGGCCGACGAAGAGCGCGAGGAGGCGCAGGGCGGGGAGCTCGGCGCGCACACGGACCCCGAGGTGGTGCAGCTTCCCGAGGCCCTCGCGCCCCCGGGGGTGAACCCCGAGCGTCAGAACACGAAGGCGGACGAGGCGCGCTCCCACGAGCGTGGCGCCCTGGTCTCCTACTTCCGCGACATCGCGGAGATCCCGACGCTGCAGAAGGAGCACGAGGTGCTCCTGGCGAAGGAGATCGAGTCCGCGACGCGCGACTTCCGCGAGGTCGCCCTCGCGATTCCCTGGACCGCCGACGAGGTCGTGCGCATCTGGCGCACGCTCAAGGCCGAGAGCCGCGCCACGGGCAAGATGTCCGAGTCCTTCGGCAGCGGCTCGCCCGACGGCGAGGATCTCGGCGCGCGCGTGGACGCGGTGCTCAAGAAGGTCGAGGCCCAGCTGCGCCGGCGCGAGGCGCTCGTGGCGAGCGCGCGGCCGGGCAGCGTGGAGCTCGCGAAGCTCGACAAGCGGACGTCGCGCCTGCTGTGGGAGGCGGACCTCTCCATGCAGATCCTCGGCCGCATCCGCCGCCAGCTCCTCGAGCACCGCAAGGAGCTCGCCCGGATCGCGCGCTCGCTGCGCGCGTTCGAGGCGAAGCGGCGTGCGCCGCGCACCGAGGCCGGTCGCGCGCGGCGCGGCGTGGAGCAGCGCTCGCTCCCGGAGCGGCGCGCGGCGCTGGAAGCCATGCTCGGGGTGCCCGAGGCGGACTACCAGAAGCGCATGCAGGTGATGGAGGAGGCGTGGGAGCGGCTCTCGATCCACAAGAACCGCTTCGTGCAGCACAACCTGAAGCTCGTCGTGGCCATCGCCAAGGACTTCCGCAACATGGGCATCCCCTTCCAGGACCTGATCCAGGAGGGGAACATCGGGCTGATCCGGGCGGTGGAGAAGTTCGAGTACCAGCGCGGCCACAAGTTCTCCACCTACGCGGTGTGGTGGATCCGGCAGGCGCTGATCCGGGCGATCCAGAACCACTCGCGGACGATCCGCATCCCGAGCCACGTGCACGACACGCTGCTCAAGTACTACCGGGCGTACAACGGGCTCGAGAAGCAGCTCGGGCGCGAGCCCACCACCTCCGAGATCGCCCGCACCATGAAGATCCCGGTGGAGCGCGCGGAGCAGCTCGAGCGCATGGTGCGCGAGCCGGTGAGCCTCGAGAAGGAGGTGCCGGGCACGGATTCGAAGAAGATCCAGGACATCGTGAAGGATCCGAATCCGGTGTCGCCGCTCTCGGGGATGGACCACACGCGCCTCGAGCGCGCCGCGGAGGAGTCGATCCGCACGCTGTGCGAGCGCGAGCGCAACATCCTGCGCTGGCGCTTCGGGCTGAAGGGCGAGCGCGAGCACACGCTCGAGGAGATCGGAGGCAAGCTCGGTCTCTCCCGCGAGCGCGTGCGGCAGCTCGAGGCCCGGGCGCTCGCGAAGCTGCGCGGCACCGACAACCGGACGCGCCTCGAGGTCTTCGTGCGCGACGCGCAATAGCTGGGTCCCACGGTCCGGGCCCAGCTCTCACCAGCCCGGCCTTGCCTGGCCATGACGCAGGGCGTCCGACTTCAGTTCCGCAGCTGCCCCAGGTCGTAGACGAGCTTGCCCGACTGCTCGAGCTCGCTGCGGCGAAGCTCGACCCAGGACTGGGCGGCCTGGGCGATCCGGGCCCGGCGCAGGCGTTCGCGCTCCTGGGCCAGGTCGGCCTCGAGCTCCTCGGGCTTCGGGCTGTTGCGCTCGACGAGCTGGACGAGGACGAGCCGGTCGCCCACCTCGAAGATCCGCTCCGAGCTCGGCCGCGACCGGGAGAGCGCGAAGGCGGCGGCCAGGACCTCGGGCGCGGGGCCGAGGCCCGGGACGAAGCCGTCGGGCCGGCGCCGCAGCGGGTCGGTGCGCTCGATCGCGACGCGCTGCTCGCGGGCGGCGTCCACCAGGCTCTTGCCCTCGCGGACCGCCGCGGCCAGCCGCTCGGCGGCCTCGCGGGCCTGCCGCGCGGCCTCCTCCTGCACCAGGACCTCGCGAGCGAGGTCGCGGCGCACCTCCTCGAACGGCACCGAGCGGGCGTCGCGACGCTCCTCCGCGCGCAGGACGTGAAAGCCGGCGGGTGTGCGCACGAGCTCGCTCGTTGTCCCCGGGGCGAGGGCGAAGGCGGCGTCCTCGAGACCCGTCCCGAGCTCCCCGCCGCGCTCGACCCAGCCGAGGTCGCCTCCCTGCTCGCGGGAGCCCGGGTCCTCGCTCAGCTCGAGGGCGAGGTCGCCGAAGGCCGCGCCCCCGCGCAGCCGACCGAGCGCCTCCTCCGCCCGGGCCCTGACGCGTGCCTCCTCCTCGGGCGGCGCGCCCTCGGGCACGCGCAGCAGGATGTGGCGGAGGTGCACGGCCTCGGCCTGCTGGTAGTCCGAGGCGCGTTCCTCGTAGCGCGCACGCACGCGCGCCTCGTCGGAGGCGAGCAGCCCGTCGATGGCCTCGTCGGAGATCGCCGCGTCGGCGCGGGGCGTCTTCGCGTCGATCCCCACCCAGGCGAGGCTCACCTCCTCGCGGCGGTGGAGCAGCGACTGGCGCGCCTCGGCGTCGCTCACCTGCACGCTCTCGCGCAGCAGGTCGAGGATCTCGTCGGCGAGCACCTCCATGCGCACCAGCTCCACGAAGCGCGCCTCGGTGCCGAACTCGCCCTCGACCCAGCCGCGCAGCCCTTCGGCCTGCAGGCGTCCGCTCTCGTCGGCCGCTCCCGGGATCTGCCGGCGCACGTAGTCGCGCACCTCGTCGTCGCTCGCGACGAAGCCGAGCTCTCGCGCCTCGCGCGAGAGGATCGCCTGGTTCACGAGCAGACTCGCCGCCAGGGCGTCGAGCTGGTCGGCGGCCGACTCGTCGAACCGGTCGCCGAGCGCCTGGCGGTACTGCTCCTCCTGCTGGCGGCGCACGCGGTCCACGTCGCGCGGCCCGAAGCGCAGGTCGTCCACCTCCACCACCGCCCCGGAGCCGGCGCCCCCTCTCCCGGGTGCGCCCCCGAGGCCGAGGTAGAAGACGAACACGAAGCCCACGCCGGCGATCACGAGAGCCATGATCCAGCGCTGGCCCCGGCGCAAGGTCTCGAGCATGCGGCCCTCCGGCGAGCGCCCCCGTCGGCCCTCAGGAACCGGCGTCCACCGGTCGAAGAGGAAGGCGGGTGGCGGAAAGGCGCGAAAGTAGGGAGGAGCCCTCGGGCGAGCAACCGGGAACGCCGTTTGAGCTTGATCGCTCCCAGGGGGGTTGGTAGCATCAGGACGGCTTGCCCCGAGCCAGAAGGCCTCGCGAATCCGAGCACTTACACCACCGCGGGGCCGGCGGACCTCCCTCCCGAAGGAAACCATCGTGATCTTCGATCAGATCCTCGGCTGGTTTTCCAATGACCTCGCCATCGACCTCGGCACCGCCAACACGCTCGTCTACGTGAAGGGCAAGGGCATCGTCTCCTCGGAGCCGAGCGTGGTCGCCGTGTGCAAGGACGGCCGTGGCCCCGACAAGGTGCGCGCCGTCGGGCGCGAGGCCAAGGAGATGCTCGGCCGCACGCCCAGCAACATCGTCGCCATCCGGCCCATGAAGGACGGCGTGATCGCCGACTTCGAGGTCACCGAGGCGATGCTCCGCTACTTCATCGCGCGGGCCCACAACCGCTCGAAGCTGGTGCGCCCGCGCATCGTGATCGCGGTGCCCTCGGGCATCACCGAGGTGGAGAAGCGCGCGGTGCGCGAGTCGGCCATGTCCGCGGGCGCGCGCGAGGTGTTCCTCATCGAGGAGCCCATGGCCGCGGCCATCGGCGCGGGGCTCCCGGTCACCGAGCCCTCGGGCAACATGATCGTGGACATCGGCGGCGGCACCACCGAGGTGGCAGTGATCTCGCTCTCGGGCATCGTCTACTCGAACTCGACGCGCGTGGGCGGCGACAAGATGGACGAGGCCATCATCAACTACGTCAAGCGCAAGTACAACCTGCTGGTGGGCGAGCGCACCGCCGAGCTGATCAAGATCAAGATCGGGACCGCCTATCCCACCGAGGACGTGCAGACCCTGGAGGTCAAGGGCCGCGACCTCGTGGCGGGCGTGCCCAAGACGCTCGAGCTCAAGTCGGACGAGGTGCGCGAGGCGCTGGCGGAGCCGGTGAACGCGGTGGTCGAGGCGGTGAGGATCGCGCTCGAGCGCACACCGCCCGAGCTCGGCGCGGACATCGTGGACAAGGGCATCGTGATGGTGGGGGGGGGCTCCCTGCTCCGGAACCTGGACATCCTGCTCCGCGAGGCCACCGGCCTCCCCGTCATGCTCGCCGAGGATCCCCTCACGGCGGTCGCGCTCGGCACCGGGCGCTGCCTCGACGAGCCCCGTCTGCTCCGAGACGTGGCGCTGCGTTCCTGACGCCGGCGCGAGGCGGGCGCGGAGGTGATGCGCGAGCTCCTGATCCGACTGCGCGTGCCGATCCTGCTGGCGGCGGTCGTCTTCGCGACAGGCATCACCATGCTCTCGGATCGCCGCGCACGGCGCGAGGACGGCGAGCGGGGCGGCTGGTCCGCGCTGCTGCTCGAGATCGCGGTGCCCGTGCAGAAGACGCTGGAGCTGCCCCTCTCCGTCGCGCGCCACGGATTCTCCCGCTACGTCGGCCTGGTGGAGCTGCACGACGAGAACGAGCGGCTCGCGCGGCGCATCGCCGAGCTCGAGGAGGAGAACCTCCAGTACCGCGAGGCGCTCGTGGAGAGCGGGCACCTCCAGCGCATCGTCGAGATGCGCGGCGAGTTCGAGACCCCGATGCGCCCGGCCCAGGTGGTGGGGCAGGACGTCTCGCCCTGGTTCCGCTCGGTGCTCCTCGACCGAGGCCGCTCCCGGGACGTGCGTTCGGGCATGCCCGTCGTGACCGATCGCGGCGTGGTGGGTCTCGTCACCGCCACGACCGCGCACGCGGCGCGCGCGATGCTGCTGCTCGATCGCGAGAGCGCCATCGACGCCGTGGTGCAGCGCAGCCGCGCGCGGGGCATCGTGCGCGGCACGGGCACGCAGGAGCTCGAGTTCGTCTTCGTGGTGCGCGGCGACGACGTGCGGGAGGGCGACGAGGTCATCACCTCGGGCGTGGGCGGCGTGTATCCGAAGGGCCTGCGCGTCGGCACGGTGCGCGCGGTGGAGGCGGGCGAGGAGCTGCTCCTGCACACGGCGCGGGTGGAGCCGGCGGTGGACTTCGGGCGGCTCGAGCAGGTCTTCGTGATGCTGCGCCGCGGGCCGACCATGGACCTGCTCTACTCCGGGGACGGCGACCTGCCCGCGGTGGCGTCCGTCGAGGAGTCGCCGTGAGGCCGGCCCTCGGCCTCCTCGCGTTCGGGATCGCCGCCCTGGTGGTCCAGAGTGTTGCGGCCGTGCACCTCCCGGCGGCGCTCGTCCCGAACCTCTCGCTCCTCGTCGCGGTGACGCTCGGCCTGCATCTCGAGGCGGCCGGCGGCCTCGTGGTCGCGGGCGCCCTCGGCTACGCCGCGGACCTCTTCTCGGGCTCTCTCCTCGGCCAGCACGCGCTCCTGCGCGCCCTCACGTGCGCCGGGACGCGGCTCGCGAACCGCGGTCTCGACCTGCGCCGCTTCCTCCCCCTCGCGGTCTTCGCCGCCCTCCTCACGCTCAGCGAGGCAGCGGCGGTGGGAGGGCTCACGCAGCTCTTCGCCGGGCGCGCCGTCTTCGACCGGGCGCTCGCGGCCGTGCTGGGCCAGCAGGTGCTCGTGAACGCCCTGGCCGCGCCGCTCGTCTGCGCGGCGGCGAGCCGCGTCGTGCGCTGGACGCTGCCCGAGGAGAGCACGCGCCGCAGCGTGCGCCTCGCGCCGCGCCGGCCGGTGATCTAGGCGCGCCGGTGAGCTCGGGGCTGCATCCGGGAACGGAGGCCGTGCTCGAGGGGCGGTTGCGCTGGGTCGCGCTGCCCATCGTGCTCACCTTCGCCATCTTCGTGCTGCGCCTCTTCCAGCTCCAGATCGTCGAGAGCGAGTCGCTCGCGCTGCGCTCGCGCAGCAACGCCGTGCGTCACGTGCGCCTGGAGGCGCCGCGGGGTCAGATCGTGGACCGCGCGGGCCGCGTGCTCGCCACCACGCGGATCGCCTTCGGCGCGGAGCTCGTGCCGAACGAGCTCCGCCACCCCGACCAGACGCTCGCCGCGCTCGCCCAGCTCATCGAGGTGGATTCCGCGGCGCTGCGCGGGCGGGTGTCGGGGCTGCGCGGGCGCGCGCGCTTCCAGCCCGTCTCGGTGGCGGACGACCTCTCCTTCGACCAGCTCGCGCGCCTCGAATCGCACCGCTACGCGCTCCCGGGCGTGGTGACCGACGTCGAGCCGCGCCGGCACTACCTGGAGGGTCCGCTGGCCGCCCACCTGCTGGGGAGCATCGGGGAGATCTCCGCGCCGCAGCTCGAGTCCGCGGCCTTCGAGGGCTACGTCGCGGGCGAGATCGTGGGGCAGACGGGGCTCGAGACGCTCTACGAATCGCACCTGCGCGGCCGGGCCGGCGCGCGCAACGTGAGCGTGGACGTGGCGGGCCGCGAGATCCAGACCCTGGACGAGGCGCGGCCGCTGCCCGGCGGCACCGTGGTCCTCGCCCTCGACCTGGACCTGCAGCGCGCCGCCGAGGACGCCTTCGACGAGCGGGCCGAGGGCGCGCCGCCCCGCGTGGGGGCGCTCGTGGCCCTGGATCCGCGCAACGGCGACGTCCTCGCCCTCGTCTCGCGACCCACCTACGACCCCAACGACTTCGCGGGGGGCATCGCGCCCGAGCACTGGGCCTCGCTCACCCGCGACGAATGGCAGCCGCTGCACTCGCGCGCGCTCCAGTCGCACTACCCGCCGGGCTCCACGTACAAGGTCTTCCTCGCCGCGGCGGGGCTCCAGGCGGGCCTCGTGGATCCCGCGGCGCCGGTCTACTGCCCGGGCTCGTTCCGGCTGGGCCGGCGCACGTATCGCTGCTGGAAGAAGGAAGGCCACGGCGCGATGAACCTGCACACCGCGCTGGTCCAGTCGTGCGACGTCTACTTCTACCAGCTCGGGCTGCGCCTCGGGATCGACCGCCTGGCGGAGTACGCGCGCGGCTTCGGCCTGGGCAGGCCCACCGGGATCGGCTTCGCGAACGAGGCGCCGGGGCTCGTCCCCACGGAGGCGTGGAAGCGGCGCCGCTTCGGCGAGCCCTGGGTGCTCGGCGAAACCGTCTCCGCGGCGATCGGTCAGGGCTTCAGTCTCACGAGCCCCCTCCAGCTCGCGGTGGCGTACGCCGCCATCGCGAACGGCGGGAAGCTGGTGAGGCCCCGCCTCGTGCTGCGGCTCGAGTCGCGGGAGGGCGAGATCGTCGAGGCGCGCGAGCCCGAGGTGGTGGGCACGACCCCCGTGGACGCGGAGCACCTCGCGCGCGTGAGGCACGCCCTCGCGGGCGTGGTCCAGGAGCCGCGCGGCACGGGCGGTCGCGCGCGCGTCGAGGGCGTCGAGGTGGCGGGCAAGACGGGCACGGCGCAGGTGGTGAAGCTCGAGCACACCGAGCACCTGGCGGAGGACGAGATCCCGATCCGCAGCCGCGACCACGCCTGGTTCGCGACGTTCGCGCCGGCGGAGGACGCGGAGATCGTGGTGGCGGTGATCGTCGAGCACGGCGGCCACGGCGGATCCGCCGCGGCGCCGCTCGCCCAGCGCGTGCTGGCGCGGTACTTCGAACGCGAGGCGGGCCCCGCACCGCCGGCTCCCGAAGCGCCGACGCCCCCCGACGCCCCGCCGGTCGGGACCGACGACGGCGCGCTCCGGCAGGCGCGCGCCGCAGACGGGGGCCGCGTTGCTCGGCCTTGACCGCCGCTCCGTCCAGAACTTCGACTGGGTGCTGCTGGCGCTCGTCCTGCTGCTGCTCGGCGTCGGCTTCGGCAACCTCTACTCCGCCACCATCGCCGGCTCCGACACCCCGCTGCCCTCCGAGCTGCGCCGTCAGCTCGCGGCGCTCGGCGCGGGCACCTGCCTCATGACCCTGGTGGTGCTCGTGGACTACCGGCGCCTGGAGCGGCTGGCCGTCCCGATCTACGCGGGCACGCTGCTCCTGCTCGTGCTGACCCTCGTCTTCGCGCAGGTGACGCGCGGCACGCGCGGCTGGCTCGAGTACGGACCGCTGCGCTTCCAGCCCGCGGAGCTCGCGAAGATCGGGCTCGTGGTGGCGCTCGCGCGCTGGTTCCACCGGCATCCGCCCACCGAGATCCGCAAGCTCCGCGAGCTCTGGCGGCCGGGGCTCATCGCCGCGGGGCCCGTGGTCCTGATCGTGCTCCAGCCCGACCTCGGCGTGGCGGTGCTGACGCTGCTCGTCGCGGTGACCTACCTGCCGCTGCTCCGGATCTCCCTGCGCACCTGGCTCGGCGTCGCGGCGGCGGGCCTGGTGGCGCTCGCGGGCCTGTGGCAGTTCGCGCTCACGGACTACCAGCGCGAGCGCATCCTCGACGTCGTGGACCCGGGGCGCGACCCGCTCTCGTCGGGCTACCAGGCGATCCAGTCGCGCATCGCGGTGGGCTCGGGGGGCCTCCTCGGCAAGGGCTGGACCGAGGGCACGCAGACCCAGCTCCGCTTCCTCCCCACGCAGCACACGGACTTCGCGTTCTCGGTGCTCGCCGAGGAATGGGGCTTCGTGGGTAGCGCCGTCGTGCTCTCGCTCTACCTGTCGCTGCTGCTGTGGGGCCTGCTCGTGGCGCGACAGTCGAAGGACTCCTTCGGCGCGCTGCTGGCGGTGGGAGTCGTGGGCGCGCTCTTCTGGCCGGCGCTCATCAACATCGCCATGGTGCTCGGGCTCGCGCCGGTGATCGGGGTGCCGCTCCCGCTCATCTCGTACGGGGGATCGGCGCTCATCGTGACGCTGATCGGCGTCGGGCTGCTCCTGAACGTGTCGATGCGGCGTTATCTCTTCTGAGCCGATACCCTCCGCTCCGGAGGATCCATGGCCCGCCCCCTCGCGAGATCCGTGCCGCGCGCCGGCGCCTTCTTCGACATGGACAAGACGCTCATCGCGGAGAACTCGGGGACCCTGTTCTTCAAGCACCGCTACCAGCAGGGGCAGATGGGCGGCTGGGACCTCGCCAAGGGCCTCGCGGCCTACCTCCAGTACAAGATCGGCATCCTCGACATCCAGAGCTGGACGAAGGAGATGATGGTCCAGTTCCGCGGGCAGAGCGAGCGCACCCTCGTGCGCGAGGCGAACCAGATCTTCAAGCAGTGGGTGAAGCCGGCGATCTACCCCGAGGCCTCCGAGCTCGTGCGCGAGCACCGCGAGGCCGGGCACGTGGTCGTGATCGTCTCGGGCGCGACGAAGTACGTGGTGCGGCCGCTGGCCGAGTGCCTGGGCGTGAAGCACTTCCTCTACACGCGCCTCGAGACCGAAAACGGACGCTTCACCGGCCGCGTCGTCGAGCCGGTCTGCTTCGAGGAAGGGAAGATCTACTGGCTCCAGCAGCTCGTGGACCAGCAGCGCATCGACCTCGCCCGGAGCTGGTTCTACACGGACTCGATCACCGACCTGCCGCTGCTCGAGCTGGTGGGCCATCCGGTGGTGGTGAATCCGGACCCGCGCATCTACCGCACGGCGGTGCGGCGGCGCTGGCCGGTGCGCTTCTTCACGCCGCCGGGGGAGGAGGCGCCGGCCGCGATCGCGCCCGCGGCGGGCGCTACAGCAGCTTCTTCAGCATCTCCTCGAAGACGGACTTCGGGCGCGCGCCCGTGATCTGCTCCACCACCTGACCGCCGGAGAAGGCGAGGATCGTCGGGATCGCGCGCACGCCGTACTTCGACGGCGTTCCGGGATTCTCGTCGATGTTCATCTTGACCACCTTCACGCGGTCGCCGTACTGCGCGGCGAGCGCGCTCAGGATGGGGGAGATCTGGCGGCAGGGTCCGCACCACTCCGCCCAGAAGTCCACGACCGCGGGCTTGTCCGAGCGCAACACCTCGGCTTCGAAGCTCTGGTCCGTGATCTCCTGCAACTCCGCCATGTCGTCCTCCCGGCGGGGCGAGCCCGCCCGCTCCCGATCGCGCCCTCGACCCCGACGGCGCGCTAGCCCTCCGCGGGTCGCGTCTCTCGCGACCGCACGCCCGCGGCCAGCTCGCGGGGATCCGCCACCACGAGGAGCACGCGGGTCGCACCCGACCGCAGCAGCCGCGCGCAGACGCGGCGGCCCGGGGGCGCCTCGCTCGCGACGACGAGCACGCGCCCCGCGACGCCCACGAGCTCGGGGGGCAGGGGATCGTCCTCGCCGAGTAGCGTGGCGTCGAGGCCGGGCGCCCGCAGCGCGCCGCCGCGCACCTCGACGAGCACGAGCTCGGGCGACCCGAGGAGCGCGCGCGCCTCGTCGGCGCCCACCTCGCGAAAGGCCCGCACGCCCCCGGCGTGCAGCCAGCGCTCGGCGTCGCAGCCGAGCCAGCACGCGGCGAGGAGGCTCGCGAGGAGGAGGCGGCGGGAGCGGGGCATCGCGCCGCATCGTAACGCCGCGCCGGCGCGCCGGCGAGCCGCCCGGGGCTCCGTTGACGCGATCCGGGGCGGCTTGTATCGTCGTGATCTCCCCGATTTTCAAGGCTTTTTCGGAGGTCCCCTGACGTCCGGCCGCCGCTCCGAGCTGCCTTCCGTCGCCGCGCTGCGCGCGCACTTCGAAGAGAGCGTGCGGGTGAAGCGCGCCTTCGTGGACGAGTGCGCGGAGACGATGGCGCGCGCCGCGGCGCTCGTGATCGAGGCCTTCCGCGCTGGGCGCAAGGTGCTGCTCTTCGGCAACGGCGGCTCGGCCGCGGACGCCCAGCACATCGCCGACGAGTGGACGGGGCGCTTCCGGCGCGAGCGGCCGCCGCTCCCGGCGATCGCGCTCACCGCCAACACCTCGGACCTCACCGCCATCGGCAACGACTACGGCTTCGAGCACGTCTTCGCGCGGCTCGTGACCGCGCACGGCAAGCCCGGGGACGTGGCCCTGGCGCTCTCCACCTCGGGCAACTCCCCCAACGTGCTGGTCGCGGTCGCCGAGGCGCGCCGCCTCGGCCTCCACACGATCGGGCTCACGGGCAAGGGCGGCGGCAGGCTCGCGGGCGAGGTGGACGTGGCGCTCGTCGTCCCCTCGAACGCCACGGAGCGCATCCAGGAATCGCACATGACGTTCCTGCACGCGCTCTGCGAGATGGTGGACGAGGCCCTGTTCCCCGCCTCGGCGCCGGCGTGAGGCGCCGGCTCCCGCGCATCGACCGCAGCCGCGTGCGCACCGTCTCCGCCCGGCGGCGGCGCAGCAAGGTGAAGCTCGGCGAGGAGGCCGTCCCGCACCGGCCGGGGGCGAGCTTCGCCGCCTTCCTGGCGGGGCTGCCCGCGATCCTCGCCGGCGCGGAGCTGCGCGAGGTGATCCGCGCCACGGCCCGCGCCCGCGCCGGCGGCAAGACGATCCTGTGGGGTTTCGGCGCGCACCTGATCAAGGTGGGTCTCGCACCGGTCGTGGTGGACCTGATGGAGCGCGGCTTCGTGAGCGGACTCCTCACGAACGGCGCCGGCTGCGTGCACGACCTCGAGCTCGCGCTCCTGGGGCGCACCAGCGAGGACGTGGCGCCGGCGCTGGACGACGGCAGCTTCGGCATGGCGCGCGAGACCGCGCAGCGGCTGAACCGCGCCATCGCCGCGGCCGCGCGCGACGGGATCGGCATGGGCGCGGCGATCGGCCGCGAGATCGTCGGGGGTCGCTATCCGCACAAGGCGCGCTCCGTCTTCGCCTGCGCGGCGCGGCTCGGGATCCCGGTCACCGTGCACGTCGCCATCGGCACCGACATCCACCACATGCACCCGAGCGCCGACGGCGCCGCGCTCGGCGCGACGAGCTACCGCGACTTCGAGCTCCTGACCGCGCTGGTCGCGACGCTCGAGGGCGGCGTGCTCTTCAACATCGGCTCGGCGGTGATCCTGCCCGAGGTGTTCCTGAAGGCGCTCGCCCTCGCGCGCAACCTCGGCCACCGGGTGGACCGCTTCACCACGGTGAACCTCGACTTCCTGCGCCAGTACCGGCCGACGGTGAACGTGGTGGAGCGGCCCACGCGCCGGGGCGGGCGGGGCATCACGCTGTTGGGCCATCACGAGATCCTGGTGCCGCTCCTCGCCGCGGGGCTCGTCGAGTCCACGCGGAAGCGCGCGCGATGAGCGGCCGCATCGCGATCGTCGAGGGCGACGTCACCGCGCAGGAGGTGGACGCGATCGTGAACGCCGCGAACAGTCGGCTCGAGCTCGGCGCGGGCGTGGCGGGCGCGATCCGCGCGAAGGGCGGGCCTTCCATCCAGAAGGAGTGCGACGCGATCGGTCCCATCGCGGTGGGGGAGGCGGCGCTCACGGGCGCGGGCGAGCTCCCCGCGCGCTTCGTGATCCACGCGGCGAGCATGCCGCCCGGCGGATCCGCCAGCGAGGCGAGCGTGCGCGCGTCGTTCCGCCGCAGCCTCGAGCTCGCGCGCGAGCGGGGCTGCCGCACGCTCGCGGTGCCGGCGATCGGCGCCGGGATCGCGGGGTTCCCGCTCCAGCACTGCGCGGAGATCCTGCTCGAGGAGGCGCGCGCGCACCTGGCGGGCGAGACGAGCCTCGCGGAGATCCGCTTCGTGCTCTTCGGGGAGCCCGCGTTCCGCGTCTTCGAGCACGTGAACGACGCGGCGCGCGTCGAGGCGGGCCTGCGGAGGCTGCGCGAGCGGCGGGGGTCCGCGTGATCGCGCTCCACCAGGCCACCGCCGCGCTCTACCTCGCTGCGGGTCTCGCCGCCGCGCTCGGGCTCGCGCTGCCCGCGCCGCGCGCGCGCCGCGCGGGCGTCGCGCTCCTCGCCGCGGGCGCGCTGCTCCATGCCCTCTCCTTCCTGGCCCTCCACCGCGCGCCGGATCCGCCGCCGCTCACCTCGCTGCCCGCGTCGCTCTCGCTCATGGTCTGGATCGCCGTGTGCTTCTTCCTCGCGCTCGCGAGGCGCGCGCGGCTCTCGGGGCTCGTGGTGGTGCTCGCGCCCGCGGCCTTCCTCGGCGTCTTCGCCGCGGCGCTCGGCATCGGGCGCAGCCCCCAGGACGGCCTCGCGCCGAGCGCGTCGTGGTCGCACCTGCACGTGCTGCTCGCGAGCGGCGGACTCGCGCTGCTGGCGGTGGCCGGTCTCGCGGGCCTCTGCTTCGTGGCGGAGCACCGTCGCCTGAAGGCGAAGCGACCGCCCAGGGCGAGCCGCGCGCTGCCGTCCCTCGAGGCGCTCGACCGCGTGAACCGCCTCGCGCTGGGCGTGGGCTTCCTGCTCCTCACCCTGGGCCTCGTGACGGGCGTGCTGTGGGTGCGGGCGGCCACCGGGCAGCTCTGGCCCGGGACCGCCCACGCGAGCTGGACGCTCGTCGCGTGGGCCATCTACGCCGTGCTCGCCGCGGCGCGCTTCGGCGCGCACCAGGGCGCGCGCGAGTCCGCGCTGGCGGCGTTCGCGGGCTTCGCGTTCCTGCTCTTCGCCGTGGTGGGGATCGGAGTGCTCGGGTGAACGTGATCGTCACGGGCATGAACCACCGCAGCGCGCCCGTCGAGGTGCGCGAGCGCTTCGCGGTGGTCGATCCCGGACCGGCGCTGGCGAAGCTCGTCGCGAGCGACGAGGTGGAGGAGGCGGTGCTCGTCTCCACCTGCAACCGCGTGGAGGCGGTGGCGCTGGTGCGCGACCTCGACGCGGGACGGCTGCGGCTGCGCTCGTTCTTCCGCCGCGAGCTCGCGGGGGAGGCGGCGCTCCCGCCCGCCGTCGCCCTGGAGGAGGTCCTCTACGAGCACACGGGCGCGGTCGCCCTGCAGCACGTGCTGCGCGTGACCGCGTCCCTCGACTCGCTGGTGGTGGGGGAGCCCCAGATCCTGGGCCAGATGAAGGACGCCTGGCGCGCGGCGCTCGCGAGCGGCGCGTGCGGTCCCATCCTGTCGCGGCTCTTCGAGCGGGCGTTCTCTACCGCGAAGCGCGTGCGCAGCGAGACGGCGATCGGCGAGCGACCCGTCTCCGTGGCGCGGGTGGCGGTGGACCTCGCCCGCCAGATCTTCGAGGACCTCGCGGACAAGTCGGCGCTCCTGGTGGGCGCGGGCGAGATGATCGAGCTCGCGCTCGAGGCCCTGCGCGCGCAGGGCCTCACCGGCGTGCGCGTGGCGAACCGCACGCGCCGGCACGCCGAGGAGCTCGCGGCGCGCTTCGGCGCGAGCGCCCACGGCCTCGACGAGCTGCCCGCGCTCCTGGCGCGCTCGGACGTGGTCCTTACCTGCCTGGGCGGCGACGCGCCGCTGCTCGGCCGGCGGCTCTTCGAGGAGGCGCTGCGCGCGCGGCGCGGGCGGCCGCTCTTCGCCATCGACATCGCCGTGCCGCGCAACGTGGCTCCCGAGGTGAACCAGCTCGAGAACGTCTACCTCTACGACCTCGACGATCTGGTGGGCGTCGCCGAGGCGAACGTGGAGCAGCGCCGCCGCGAGCAGCTCCGCGCCGAGGCCATCGTGGTCGAGGAGCAGCAGCGCTTCGACGCCTGGCTCGCGGTGCTCCAGGCGGTGCCCACGATCCGCGACCTGCGCGCGCGCGCCGAGCGGCTCCGCGTGGCGGAGCTCGAGCGCGCCCTCGGGCGCCTGGGCCTCGACCCGGCGCAGCGCGAGGGCGTGGAGCAGCTCAGCCGGGCCCTGGTGAACAAGCTCCTGCACGCGCCCGTGTCACGCCTGCGCGAGGCGGCGGAGCGCGACGAGGCCCTCGCGCACCTCGAAGCGGCGCGCGCGCTCTTCGGACTCGACGAGGCGCCGGTGGACGACGAGGCCGCCGCGCCGCGCTCGGGCGGAGAGCCGGAGGACGGGTCAGACTCCTGACATGAACGTCGTGCGCATCGCCACCCGCACGAGCCCCCTCGCGCTGGCCCAGGCGCGCTTGGTGGCGGCGCGGGTGGAGGAGCGCCTGCGCGCGAAGACCGAGCTCGTCCCGCTCCAGACGAGCGGCGACCGCCTGGCCGGGCCGCTCCAGGCGCGCGGCGGCAAGGGGCTCTTCGTGAAGGAGATCGAGGAGGCGCTGCTGGCCGGCCGGGCGGACCTGGCCGTGCACAGCGCGAAGGACCTCCCCGCTCACTCGGCCGCGGGCCTCGTCCTCGCGGCGGTGCCGGAGCGCGAGGATCCGCGCGACGCTCTCGTGTGTAGGAGCGAGACCGGCTCGCTCGCGGGGCTCCGGCCCGGGGCGCGCGTGGGGACGGGGAGCGCGCGGCGGGCCGCACAGCTCCTGGCGCTGCGCCCGGATCTCGAGGTGGTGGCGCTGCGCGGCAACGTGGAGACGCGGCTGCGCAAGCTCGAGAGCCAGGGCCTCGACGCCGTGGTGCTCGCCTGCGCCGGGCTCGTGCGCCTGGGGCTCGCCGGGCGCATCGCGGAGCGGATCGCGCCGGAGGCGCTGCTGCCCGCGGTGGGGCAGGGCGCCCTCGCGCTCCAGACCCGCGAGGGCGATCCGCTGGCCGCGGCGCTCGGCGCCCTCGACGACCCCCGCGCGGCGGCCGAGTTCGCCGCGGAGCGCGCCTTCCTCGTGCGCCTCGAAGGCGACTGCAACGTACCCCTGGCCGCGCTGGCCGAGCCCACGGGCGATGGCCGCCTGCGCCTGCGCGGCCTCGTGGCGGCGTCCGACGGCCGCCGCATCGCGCGGGGCGAGGGCGAAGCTCCCCTCGCCGAGGCCGCCCGCGCGGGGTTGATCGCCGCGGAGCGCGTGCTCGCGGCGGGGGGCGCCGAGATCCTGGCGCGCCTGCGCGCGGAGGCAGGCGCGTGAGTGGGTCTGCGCCGGGAACGGTCTACCTCGTGGGCGCGGGCCCCGGCGATCCGGACCTCGTGACCGTGCGCGGGGCCGAGTGCCTGCGCCGCGCGGACGCCGTGGTCCACGACGCCCTGGTGCCGCGCGAGCTCCTCGACCTCGCGCCCGAGCGCGCGCTCCGCATCGACGTCGGCAAGCGCGGGCACGATCTGCCCACGCGCAGCCAGGAGGAGATCAACGCGCTCCTGGTCCGCCTCGCCCGGGAAGGGCGCAGCGTCGTGCGCCTGAAGGGCGGCGACCCGTTCGTGTTCGGCCGCGGCGGCGAGGAGGCGAGCGCGTGCCGCGCCGCGGGCGTGCCCTTCGAGGTGGTCCCGGGGGTCAGCGCCGCGGTGGGCGCGCTCGCCTACGCGGGCATCCCGCTCACCGACCGCCGCTGCGCCTCGTCGTTCACCGTGGTGACGGGGCACAAGGATCCGACGCCGAGCGCGCGCGAGACCCGCTGGGGCGAGATCGCGACGGGCGCCGACACGCTGGTCGTGCTGATGGGCATGCGCGGCCTCGAGGGGATCGTTGCAAAGCTCGTGGCGGGCGGTCGCTCGCCCGAGACGCCCGCCGCGGCGGTGAGCTTCGGCGCGACGCCGCGCCAGCGGGTCGTCGTCGCGACCCTCGCCGGGCTCGCGGCGCGCGTGCGCGAGTCGGGCCTCGCGAGCCCGGGCGCCGTGGTGGTGGGCGACGTCGTGCGGCTGCGCGAGGAGCTCGCCTGGTTCGAGGCGCGCCCGCTCTTCGGTCTGCGCGTGCTCGTGACGCGGCCCGCGGATCAGGCGGGAGAGCTCGCCGCGCGGCTGCGCGCCGCCGGCGCGGAGCCGGTGCTGCTCCCGCTCGTCGAGATCGTCCCGCTGGCCGACCTCTCGCCCCTCGACGCGGCGCTGGAGAAGCTCGGGGACTGGGACGCGCTGGTGCTCACGAGCCGGAACGCGGCGCGCATCTTCGCGGAGCGCTGGAGCGCCCGGCGGCCCCGGCGCGCGGCGCCGCCCGCGTGGTGCGTGGGGCCCGCCACGGCGCGGGCCGCGCTCGGCGCCGGCCTCGCGGTGCGGGGTCTCCCCGACGCCGCCGGCGACGCATCGACACTTCTCCAGGTCATCCTGGAGAGCGAGCCGCCCGCGGGCCGCCGCTTCCTCCTGCCGTGCGCCGAGGGGGCGCGCGAGTCGCTGGCCGAGGGCCTGCGCCGGGCGGGCGCCCGGGTGGACGTCCTCCCGATCTACCGGACCGTGCCGGCCGCCGTGGACGCCGCGGGGCTGCGCGCCGAGCTCGCGAGCGGCGCCCTCGACGCGCTCACCTTCGCGAGCCCCACCGCGCTGCGTGCGTTCGCGAGCCAGCTCGACGCGGAGTCGCACGCCGCCGCCCTGCGCGCGATCCGCGTCGCGATCGGCCCGGCCACCGCCGCGGCGCTGAGCGCGGCCGGGCTCGCTCCGGACGCCGTGGCGGGCGAGCCGAGCGCCGCGGGGATCGTGCGTGCGCTCGTCACCGCGCGGGAGGCGCGCGGCGCGCGCAGCCCGAGCTGAACGAACGGTCGCCGGGGCTCGGGAACGAAGGGAGAGGGAGTTGGCGCGGCGCTACAAGGTCGTCGAGACGAGCAACGTGACGGACGCGGATCTGGAGCAGATCCTGAACGAGTGGACCCGGCAGGGCTGGGCGTTCGAGGGCATCCACTTCGCCATGCGCGAGTCCTCGAAGCGCCCGAGCATGGCCTTCGTGGCGTTCGTGCGGGAAGAGCCCGAGCCGGGCCAGTGAAGGACGAGCAGCGCGCGCGGCCGGAGGCGCCGGATGGCGAGGGGGTCGGCGCGAATGGCTCGCCCGCCCATTCACATCGGGTGTCACTTTCGCGCCGCTCGTGACGGCTTGCCCTGCAGAACCCGAGGGGCGGGCTGCGCTGACTTCGCGCCGACCCCCTCGCCACCCGGCGCCAGATCCCATCCTTCCCCACTCCGACGGACGCGTAGGCCGGGGCCGGGAGGGGAAGGATGGGATCTG
>DASRUS010000331.1:0-10748 GCA_035687825.1 Myxococcota bacterium
CCCCGGCTGACCGGGCTGCATCCCCGTCGTGCGCGCCCGGGCGCGCCGGGCCGGCGTCAGCGCGGCGGTCGCCACCTCCGCGCCGTAGATCTGGGAGATCTGCTCCGCGAGCGTCGCGGCGTCGGCGTGCTGGAGCGCCAGGACCGAGATCTCCTCCTTGTACGTCTCGACGTCGATATCCCCGAGGATGTCGAGGATGCGTCCAATGTTGGAGGCGGAGTCGGTGAGGATCACGGTGTTCGTGGGCGAGTACGCCACGATGGCCGCGTCCTTGGAGACGAGGGGCTTGAGCGTGTTCGCGATGGCCCCGGCGTCGATGTAGCGCAGCGGGATGAGCCGCGTGATGAAGCGGTCGCTCACGGGGGTGCGGCCCCGCACCGTCTCGATGCTCGTCTCCTTGGCCTCGCGCAGCGGGATCACCTTGATCGCGCCGCCGGGGCCCGGCACGGTGGTGAAGCCCTTCACCTGGAGCACGGACTCGAAGACCGCGTAGGCCTGGTCCACGGTGATCCGGGTGGGGGAGACGATGGTCACCCGGCCGCGCACGCGGTCGTCGTAGATGAAGTTCTTCTTGGTGAGCCGCGCGATGGTGTCGATCACCACCGCGATCTCGACGTCGTTGAAGTCGAGCTGGACGAGCTCGTCCTGGGCCTCCTCCACGGCGGCGTCCGGCGGCGCCTGGGCGCGGGCGCCGGGCGCGGCGAGCAGCGCCCCGAGCACGGCCGCCAGCAGGAACCTGCGTCGATGGGGCAAGGGGCGTTCCTCCGGCGGTCGCAACGCGCCTACTCTTCGAGCTGATAGGTGAGGGTGCGCTGCTGGCCGTCGTTGCCCGTCACCACCACCGTGAACTGCGTGGCCTCGGAGAGCTCGCGGAGCACCGAGGTCGAGTCCTCGGGGCTCGAGATGCGCACCCCGTTGACCTCGCTGATCGTGTCCCCGTTCTGCAGGCCGATCTCCTCGAGGAGGCTCCCGGGCTGGATCGCGTTCACCTGCACCCCCACCATCGCACCCGCCTCGTACCTCGGGAGGATGCGCGCCTGGGAGAACAGGTTCGCCGGGTTGCGCGCCGCCTCCGCCACGTCCTCGCGGTTCACCGAGAACCGGTTCTCCGCCAGGCGCCGGATCCGGGACTCGAGCTCCGCGCCCCCGCTCGGGTTGCGGTGCGGGCGCGCGATGCCCCGTCCCGCCGTGGGAGTGGCCCGGGCGACCCGCTGGGTGACGTCGCCTTCGTCGCCCTCGAGCGCGAGCTCCTCGCGCCGGGCCCCGTTCTGGAGCACGATGCGGCGCCGGTCGATGCGCAGGACCTTCGCCCGCTCCTTGAGGAGATCGTCGACGCGGACCACGATGTGCTGCCCGGTCTCGGTGTCGAGCACCGCGGCCCAGGACTGGTCGGTGCCGCCGGCCACCGTGCCGAGGAGCTTGAGCGGGAGCTTCGTGGCCTCCAGGTCCTCGAGGCTCTCCTCGGGAACCTTGGGGGCGAGGACCGAGGCGTTGAACAGGTTGCGCTCCAGGATCACCTTGCGCTCGTCCCAGCCCTTCGGTCGGGGCGCCGGGGCGGCTGCCCGGGCGAGGCTCGCGGGCTCGGCCCCGGGCTCGGGGATCAGCGCGGTGACGATCGTCGCCGCGAGGAAGCACGCGAGGACCCCGAGGACCCCGTTGAGCGCATAGATCGCGTACTTGTTGATCATGCGTCGCGCCGTCCGGAGGGGGGTGCGGAGGAGGAAAACCGCAGAAGCCGCGCGATTATAGCCACGAGAGGCCCCCCCACAACACGCGCCGCGCCACCCCTTCGGCGACGTTCCCCGCCTATACTCGGACCTCGACCATGCCCCTTCGGACGACACCGCGCCCGGGCGCGGCGTTCCCCGGGAGGACGACGGGTGCGAGTCGGGCGGCGCGTGAAGGCGAGGCTGGGTCTCGGCTGGCTCCTGGTCCTCCCGGCCTGCGCCGCGCTCGCCGCCGTCCTCGCCCTCGGCGTCCCCATCGGAAGCCCGTTGCTGCGCGTCGAGGCGCCCACACCCGGGGCCGTGGTCGGCCCGGAGGGGCTCGAGGTGATGGTGCGCTTCACGGACGAGGGGCGCGTCGCGCCGGAGACCTTCCGCGTGCTCCTGAACGGAGCGGACGTCACGGAGAGCTTCACGACCGGCGAGAACGGATCGGTGGGCCGCCTGCACAGCCTGCTCGACGGCGAGAACCGGCTGCGGGCGGAGGTCTTCGGCCGCAGCCGCCTCGCGCCCTGGCTCCTCGTGGAGGAGGGCCATGAGATCCGGGTGACGCACCGCCGCCCCCTGGACCTGGACCGGGGCTGAGTCCGGGCCGCAGGCCCGGCGCCTGCCGGCCTCGGTTGACAAGGGGCGCCCCCGGACGAGCTTTGCGCGGTCGTTCCGACACCGCGGGCGGGTGTGCCCGGGAGGTCGTCGGGACCGGACGAGGAGAGCATCATGGCGGCTTCGGGCAAGGTGATCGGCATCGACCTCGGTACGACCAACTCGGTCGTGGCCGTGATGGAAGGCGGGCAGCCGGTCGTCATCCCCAACGAGGAGGGTGGGCGCACCACGCCCTCCGTGGTCGCCTTCACGGACGAGGGCGAGCGCCTGGTGGGGGCCATCGCGAAGCGCCAGGCCATCACGAACCCCCGGCGCACCGTCTACTCCATCAAGCGCTTCATGGGCCGCCGCCTGTCGGAGGTGCCCGAGGAGATCCGCCTCGTGCCCTACGAGGTGGTGGAGGGGAAGGAAGGCATGGTCGCGGTGAAGATCGGCGACCAGCGCTTCAGGCCGCCCGAGATCTCCGCCATGATCCTCCAGAAGCTCAAGGCGAGCGCCGAGGCCTACCTCGGCCAGAAGATCTCCGCGGCCGTCATCACGGTGCCCGCCTACTTCAACGACGCCCAGCGCCAGGCCACCAAGGACGCCGGCACCATCGCCGGCCTCGAGGTCAAGCGCATCATCAACGAGCCCACCGCGGCGGCGCTCGCCTACGGCCTCGACAAGCAGAAGGACGAACGCATCGCGGTCTACGACTTCGGCGGCGGCACCTTCGACATCTCGATCCTCGAGGTGGGCGAGAACGTGGTGGAGGTCAAGGCCACGAACGGCGACACGCACCTCGGGGGCGACAACCTCGACCAGCGCGTGATCGAGTACCTGGTGGCGGAGTTCCGCAAGGACCAGGGCATCGACCTCTCCAAGGACCCGATGGCGATGCAGCGCCTGCGCGAGGCGGCGGAGAAGGCGAAGATCGAGCTCTCGGGCGCCCAGACCACGGACATCAACCTGCCGTTCATCACCGCGGACCAGAGCGGGCCCAAGCACATGACGCTCAAGCTCTCGCGCGCGAAGTTCGAGCAGCTCGTGGAGGATCTGATCGCGAAGACGCTCGAGCCCTGCCGCAAGGCCCTCGCCGACGCGGGCTTCTCGGCGGCGCAGATCGACGAGGTCGTGCTGGTGGGCGGCTCCACCCGCATCCCCCTCGTGCAGCAGAAGGTGAAGGAGCTCTTCGGCAAGGAGCCGAACAAGAGCGTGAACCCGGACGAGGTGGTGGCGGTGGGCGCCGCGGTCCAGGCCGGCGTGCTCTCGGGCGACGTGAAGGACGTGCTGCTCCTCGACGTGACGCCGCTCTCCCTCGGCATCGAGACCCTCGGCGGCGTGATGACCAAGCTCATCGAGCGCAACACCACGATCCCCACGCGGCGCAGCCAGGTATTCTCCACCGCGTCGGACAGCCAGCCGCAGGTGGAGATCCGCGTGCTCCAGGGCGAGCGCGAGATGGCCGCGGACAACCGCGAGCTCGGCCGCTTCCTCCTGGACGGGATCCCGGCCGCGCCCCGCGGCGTGCCGCAGATCGAGGTGACCTTCGACATCGACGCGAATGGCATCCTCGGGGCCTCGGCCAAGGACAAGGCGACGGCCAAGGAGCAGTCGATCCGCATCGAGGGCTCCGGCGGGCTCAAGAAGGACGAGATCGAGCGCATGGTGAACGACGCCGAGTCGCACGCCCAGGAGGACCGCGAGCGGCGCGAGCGGATCGAGAAGCACAACCAGCTCGACACGCTGATCTACGGCGCGGAGAAGACGCTGCGCGACAACCAGGACAAGCTCCCCGAGGAGCTGCGCAAGAGCGCCGAGGGCGTGCTCGCCGAGGCCCGCAAGGACCTGGAGGGCGACGACACGGCGCGCCTGGACGCGGCGCGCCAGCGCGTGGAGCGCGAGATGCACAAGGTCGCGGAGGTCCTGTACAAGTCGCAGACCGCCCCGGGCGGGTCCGGGGCGGGCGCCGAGCCCGGGGCCCAGACCGGGGGCGGCGACGACGACGTGATCGACGCGGAGTACACGGAAGAGAAGTAAGCTCTGGGTGCCGCGCGGCGCGGCGCGGTCGGAGAGCAATTTGGAGCGATCCGGACGACAGGACCCCCTCGCCGAGCTCTTCGGCGAGTTCGCCGAGCGTCTGCGCGGCGAGGAGCGACTGCGCGGCGAGTGCTGGCAGCCCCTGCTCGACGTCTACGAGACGGAGAAGGCGGTGGTCGTGCGCGTGGAGCTCGCCGGCGTGCGCCGCGAGGACCTGCGGGTGAGCGTGGAGGGCGACGTGCTGCACCTGCGCGGGGTGCGGCGTCCGCCGGAGGACGCGGAGGCCCAGCGGCTGCACCAGATGGAGATCGCCTTCGGACCCTTCGAGCGCAGCGTGCGCCTCGGCATTCCCTTCGAGCGCGACCAGGTCTCGGCCCACCTCGAGGACGGCTATCTCTCCGTGAAGCTGCCGAAGCGCCTGCCGCGCAACGTCGAGGTGGAGCGTTGACCCCGCGCGAGCCGCGGCCCGCGCCCCCGGGCGATCCCTCGCCGGCGCTGCGACGCGCCGCGAGCCGCACCGAGGTGGCGGTGGATACGGGCGCCGCCCGGGAGGGGGAGGAGCGCGGCGCGCGCCTCACGCTCCCGGAGGTGCTGCCGGTCCTGCCGCTGAAGAATACGGTGCTCTTCCCATACCTCCTGAACCCGCTGCTGGTGAACACCGCCCGCTCCAAGGGTCTCGTGGACGCGGTGCTGCTCACCCCGGAGCGGCTCCTGCTGTGCGCCGCGGTGCGCCACCCCGTGGAGGGGAGCCCCGGCCCCGACGACGTCTACCGCGTCGGCACGATCCTGCGCGTGGTGAAGATGCTCAAGTTCCCCGACGGCTCCTACCGCCTGCTCGTCCAGGGCGTGACGCGGGCGAGCATCGAGGAATTCGCGTCCACCGATCCCTTCCTGCGCGCGCGGGTGCGACCGCTCGCCGAGAGCGGCGATCCGGGCTCGGTGGAGGTGACCGCCCTGGTGCGCAGCGTGCGCGACGGCTTCACCGCGCTCGTCGCCGAGAGCCCGCGGCTCTCCGACGACCTCCAGCTCCTCGCCGCGAACATCGAAGACCCCGGCAAGCTCGCGGACCTGGTGGCGTCGAACCTGGACGTGGACGTGGCCACCAAGCAGGCCCTGCTCGAGGAGGCGCGGCTCGCCGAGCGGCTCAAGCGCGTGCTCGCGGAGCTGCATCGCGCGCAGCAGGCCCTACGCATCGAGAGCGAGATCCGCGAGAAGGTGCAGAGCGACATGGGCAAGACGCAGCGCGAATACATGCTGCGTCAGCAGGCCGAGCAGATCCGCCGGGAGCTCGGCGAGAGCGAGGACTCGGACGCGGAGGTGGAGCAGCTCCGCGAGCGGATCGAGGCGGCGGGCATGCCCGAGGAGGCGCACCAGCAGGCGCTCCGCGAGCTCGAGCGCCTCGCGCAGACGCCGGACGCCGCCGCGGAGCACGGGGTGATCCGCACCTACCTCGAGTGGCTGGTGGACCTGCCCTGGTCGAAGCTCTCGGAGGACCGCCTCGACGTCGCCGAAGCGCGCCGCATCCTCGACGAGGACCACTACGACCTCGAGAAGGTGAAGGACCGCATCGTCGAGTACATCGCGGTGCTCTCGCTGAAGCGCGACCTCAAGGGGCCGATCCTCTGCTTCGTGGGCCCGCCGGGCACCGGCAAGACGTCGCTGGGCCACTCCGTGGCCCGTGCGCTCGGACGCGAGTTCGTGCGCGTGTCGCTGGGCGGCGTGCGCGACGAGGCGGAGATCCGCGGCCACCGGCGCACCTACGTGGGCGCGCTCCCGGGCCGCGTCCTGCAGGGCCTGCGCAAGGCGAAGACGCGCAACCCGGTCTTCCTGCTCGACGAGATCGACAAGGTCGGCACGGACTTCCGGGGCGATCCGTCGTCGGCGCTGCTCGAGGTGCTCGACCCGGAGCAGAACCACGCCTTCAGCGACCACTACGTCGAGGTGCCGTTCGACCTCTCGCAGGTGCTCTTCATCGCCACCGCGAACGTGGCGGACCCGATCCCGCCCGCGCTGCGCGACCGCATGGAGCTGATCGAGCTCCCGGGCTACACGGAGGAGGAGAAGCTCGAGATCGCGAAGCGCTACCTCGTGCCGCGCCAGCGCCAGGCCAACGGGCTGCGGGACGTGGTGCTCGAGATCCCCGACGAGACGCTGCGCGCGCTCGTGCGCAGCTACACGCGCGAGGCCGGCGTGCGCAACCTCGAGCGCGAGCTCGGCTCGGTGCTGCGCAAGATCGCGCGGCGCGTGGCGGAGGAGGCTGCCGCGGGTCCGTTCACGATCCGGCCCGAGGACCTCGCGGAGCTGCTCGGCCCGGTCCGCTTCGAGCCGGAGCTCGCGGAGCGCGCGGGTCGCCCCGGCGTGGCGGTGGGGCTCGCCTGGACGCCCGCGGGCGGCGACATCCTGTTCGTCGAATCCACGCGCATGCCGGGCTCGGGCGAGCTCAAGCTCACGGGCTCCCTCGGCGACGTGATGCGCGAGTCGGCGGAGGCGGCGCGCTCCTGGCTGCGCAGCCCGTCCACGGACCTCGGCCTCGACGCGCGGCGCTTCGAGGACTCGGATCTGCACCTGCACGTGCCCTCGGGCGCGGTGCCCAAGGACGGGCCCTCCGCGGGGATCGCGATGGTCACGTCGCTCGCCTCGCTCATGACCGGCCGGCCGGCGCACCCGGACGTGGCGATGACCGGGGAGATCACGCTGCGCGGCAAGGTGCTGCCCGTGGGCGGCATCAAGGAGAAGCTGCTCGCGGCGAAGCGGGCGGGGATCCGCATGGTGGTGCTCCCGGAGCGCAACCGGCGCGACGTCGAGGAGATCACACCCGAGCTCCTGAAGGGGCTCGACCTCGCCTACGTGGCGACGATCGAGGAAGCGCTCGAGCGCACGCTGGCGCTCGGGGCGCACTAGCATGCGCAGCGCCTCGCGGGCCGCGCTCGCCGCCGCATGTCTCGTCGTCTGCGTCTCGTGCGTGGGGCTGGGCTCGCACCGCGAGGTGGTCGCGGAACGGGATCGGCTCGCCGACGAGAAGGCGCAGCTCGCCGAGCGGGTGAGGCTCCTCGAGGCCTCCAACGCGAGCCTGTCCGCGGAGCGCGTGCGTCTGCTCGAGGAGACCGAGGACCTGCGGGAGAAGCACGCCGCGCTCGAGGAGGGCGTGGCCGACCTGCAGCGCCGGCACGACGCGCTCTCGGAGTCGCTCACCGCGCGCGAGGCGGAGCTGGCGTCGCGCGGCGAGGAGGTGGCGCGCCTGCGGGGCACGTACGAGGGTCTGGTCTCGGACCTCGAGTCCGAGGTGCAGGCGGGCCAGATCCAGATCCAACAGCTCCGCGACGGCCTGCTGCTGAACGTTTCGGACGAGATCCTCTTCCCGTCGGGATCCGCGCAGCTCTCGGTGCAGGGCAAGGACGTGCTCGCGCGCGTGGCGGGCCACCTGAAGGAGCTGCCGGATCGCGTCGAGGTGCAGGGCCACACCGACGACGTGCCGATCGCCACCGCGATCTACCCGAGCAACTGGGAGCTGGCCGCGGCGCGCGCCACCGGCGTCGTGCGCTGGATCGAAGGGCAGGGCCTCGATCCGCGCCGGCTCTCCGGAATCTCGTTCGGGGAGCAGCATCCCGTGGCGCCGAACGACACGCCCGAGGGCCGGGCGAGGAACCGCCGCATCGAGATCCGGCTGCTGCCCGAGCGCGCGGCCGCGACCGTCGAGCCCCCGCCGCAAGCCCCGCAGCCGGCGCCGCCCGGCGGGGCGGCGCCCGTGGCGAACGAGCCCGCCAGCGCGGAGTGACGGCGGCGCCCGACTCCCGCCGCGCGCTCCTGGAGGCGATCCTCGCGGCTGCGATCCGCGAGACGCACGCGGGGGAGCGGCTGCGCGCCGCGCTCGCGCTCGAGGGCGACACGCTCCGGCTCGCCGGGCGCGCGCTCGCCCGGGACGCGCGCCTCGTCGTGCTGGCCGTGGGCAAGGCCGCCGGGGCGATGGCGCTCGCGCTCGAAGACGTCGCCGGCGAACGCATCGCCGCGGGCCTCGCCGTGACGAAGGCTGGGCACGGGGCGCCGCTGCGCCGCTGCGCGCTCCTCGAGGCGGGCCATCCCGTTCCCGATGCGCGCAGCGCCGCCGCGGGGCGGGAGGTCCTGCGTCTCGCCGAGGCCGCGCGTCCCGACGACGTCCTCGTGGTGCTCCTCTCGGGGGGCGCGTCCTCGCTCCTCGCGTGCCCGCAGCCCGGCCTCGAGCTCGAGGACCTCGCCGCGACGACCGCGCTGCTGCTGCGCGCCGGCGCCGAGATCGTCGAGCTCAACGCCGTGCGCAAGCACCTGACGGAGCTCTCCGGCGGCCGCCTGGTCGCGCGCGCACGCAGCCGGACGGTCGAGGTCTGCGTCGTCTCCGACGTGCTCGGCGACCGCCTGGACGTGATCGGCTCGGGGCCCTGCGCGCCGGACCCCACCACGTTTGCCGACGCCCTCGGCGTGCTCGGGCGACGGCGCGTCCTGGCGCGGGTGCCCGCCGCGGTGCGGTCCCATCTCGAGGCAGGCGCGCGGGGCGAACGGCCCGAGAGCCCGAAGCCCGGCGACCCCGTCTTCGCGAAGGTGCGCACGACGCTCCTCGCCGCGAATCGCGATGCGCTCGCCGCGGCGGCGCGCGAGGCCGGAGCGCGGGGGCTGCGGGCGGTGGTGGTGAGCGGATCGCTGCGCGGGGAGGCGCGCGACGCCGGCCGGCGGCTCGCCGCCCTCGGGCGCGCGCTCCGCGACGTCGGTCCCGTCTGCCTGCTCGCGGGCGGCGAGACCACGGTCACCGTGCGCGGACCGGGGCGCGGCGGGCGCAGCCAGGAGCTCTGCCTGGCCGCGGCCCTCGCCCTCGACGGCGAGCCGCGCGTGGCGATGCTCGCCGCGGGCACCGACGGGAGCGACGGCCCCACGGACGCGGCGGGCGCCTTCGCAGACGGCGGCAGCGTGGCGCGCGGGGCGCGCCTCGGGCTCGACGCCCGCGCCTGTCTCGCTCGCAACGACGCCCACGGCTTCTTCGCCGTCGAGGGCGGCGTGCTGCGCACGGGCCCCACGGGTACGAACGTCCTCGACCTCGCGCTCGTCCTCGTGCGCCCGTAGCGACTTCGCCGCGCGTCGGGTCGGGGTCCCGTCTGAATGCCCCCCTTTCGCGGCTCGTCTGTGTGCGTGTAGCCTTGGGGTCGGCGGGGACCGGTTCCCGGCGGGGTGTCGCCGGAGGAGCCGATCGTCCAGCGATCGTCCAGCGATCGTCCAGAGATGGTCGAAGGGAAGGGGAGGTACGAGGACGCCATGCGAATCCAGCGCGCCGGTTGGGTCTTTGCGGCAGCGGCGCTCGCCGTCGCCGGGGTGCTCGCGGCGGGCTCGCCCGCAGCCGCGCAGAAGAAGGCGGGCAAGATGAACCGGATCGAGGCGGACTGGGTCGCCTACGACGCGGCGGGCCAGACCATCAAGGTCAAGGTCTACCAGGTCCGCGAGGGCCCGCAGGCGAAGGAGCTCAAGGCGGGCCAGGAAACCTCGTTCACGGTGAAGGCCGAGGGCTCGATTCTCGCGCGCACCTCGGTGAAGGTGAACGGCAAGGCCGGGAAGCTCACCGACATCAACGCCGGCAAGCGCGTGATCCTCTACTGGATGCCGGACGAAGCCGACAAGGCCGCGCGCTTCGCGCGCACCATCGACGTCACCTTCAGCGACGAGGAGCTCGACGAGCGCTATCCGGACCAGGGGAACTGAGCGTCGGCGGCGGAGCGCGACCGCGGCCCCTCGCGGGAGGAGCGCGCGTGCCCGTCACGCCCGACGAGTTCCGTGACGCGCTCGGACGCTGGGCCAGCGGGGTCACGATCGTCACCTCGCGCTCGGGCGGACGCGTGCACGGCATGACGGTGTCGGCGTTCTCGAGCGTGTCCCTCGACCCGCCGCTCGTGCTGGTGTGCGCGGACAAGAGCTCGGACACCTGCACGCTCATCGCGGAGTCGGGCGTCTTCGCGGTGAACATCCTGGCGCACGGGCAGGACGCGCTCGCGCGGCGCTTCGCCGCGAAGGCGGACGAAGACCGGCGCTTCGAGGGGATCGCGGTGGAGAGCGCCGTCACGGGTGCCCCGCTCCTGCGCGGCCTGGCCAACCTCGACTGCACCCTGGTCGCCGCCCACGACGCCGGCGACCACGTGATCTACGTGGGCCGCGTCGAGGCCCTGCGCCACGGCACCGACGGCGACCCTCTTCTCTACTACCGAGGCTCCTACCGCAAGCTCTCCTAGCGGGTTCTACTCCGCTCGGCTGCGCCTCGCTGCGCGGCCGCGCGCCAAGGCTCCGACCCAGCACGCTGAGGATTCGGTGAGAGCGCTTGGAAGGGACCGGGTCCAACTCCGACCCGCGCGGCCTTGCCTGGCTTCGCCAACGATCCTGTGTCCACGAAGC
>DASRUS010000332.1:0-6934 GCA_035687825.1 Myxococcota bacterium
GCACGCGAGGACGTGCCCGAGCCGCTGCGGCCGTGGATCGACTGGGTGCTGCGCGGCCACGAGCAGGAGAGCTGCCCCTTCCTGCACGCGAGCGGTGAGAAGCACTGCGCGTGGCCGTCGCGCCTCGAGCTCGACCTCGACGCCGCCGGCGGGCGCTTCGCGCAGGAGCTCTTCGTCGCCGCGCAGACCGACGTTCCGCTGCCGGGCGGAGCGGGCGAACCTCCCGTCTGGCCCGAGGACGTCCGCGTGGGTGGAGCCCCCGCGCCGGTCCTCGATCTCGGCGGGCGTCCGGGGCTCCGCCTCGCGCGGGGCGTGCACCGCGTGAGCGGTCGCTTCGTCTGGGCGGCGCTCCCGCCCGTGCTCGTGATCCCGCCCGAGACGGGGCTCGTCGGGCTCCGCCTCGGCGGCGAGGCCGTACCCTTCCCGCGGCGCGACGCCCAGGGGCGCCTCTGGCTGCGCGAGCCCGACACTGCCGCGAGCAGGCCGCGCGCCGAGAGCCACCTCGAGGTGGACGTGCACCGCCGCGTGGTGGACGAGATCCCGGTTCGTCTGGAGACGCTCGTGACGTTGCGCGTCGCGGGTGAGGCGCGGGATGAGCGGCTCGGCCGCGCGCTCCCGGAGGGCTTCGTGCCCCTGCGCCTCGAGGGCCCGCTTCCCGCGCGGCTCGACCCCGACGGGCACCTGCGCGTGCAGGTGCGCCCGGGGCGCTTCACGCTCGCGCTCGACGCGCGCCACGAGGGCCCGGTGGAAGCCCTCGGCGTTCCCGCTCAGCCCGAGGCCGGACCGGCCGCCGCAGCCTGGGACGCGAGCGAGATCTGGGCCGTGGAGACGCGCCCGGAGCTCCGCCTGGTCGAGGTGGAGGGCGTGTCCCCCGTCGATCCCACCCAGACCGAGCTTCCCGACGAGTGGCGACACCTTCCTGCGTATCGCCTGGAGCCGGGCGAGGCGTTGCGCCTCGTGGAGAAGCGGCGCGGCAGCGCGGACGGCGCCGCCGACCAGCTCGTGATCGAGCGCAGCTGGCACCTGGACTTCGACGGCGGCGGCGCGAGCGTATCGGACCGCATCCAGGGAACGCTCCGCACGGCGACGCGCCTCGAGATGGGCGCGGCGACCGTGCTCGGCCGCGCGGCGGTGAACGGCGCCGACCAGCCCATCACGCGGCGCGCGGGATCCGAGCTCCTCGGCCTCGAGGTGCCGCTGGGCCCCGCGCAGATCGACTCCGACGGCCGCGTCGAGGCGGGAGTGCGCCGCCTCCCCGCGGTGGGCTGGGAGGCCGACTTCGACGGCGTCTCGGGCACCCTCGAGCTGCCCCCGGGCTGGCGGCTGCTGCACGCCGGGGGCGTGGACCGGGCCGAGCCCACCTGGATCGCGCGCTGGACCCTCCTCGACGTCTTCGTCGTGATGGTGGTGGCGATGGGAGCGTTGCGTCTGTGGGGCGCCGCCGGGGGCGTGCTCGCGTTCGTGACCCTCGCCCTCACCTACACCGAGCCGGGAGCTCCGCGCCTCGTGTGGGTGGCGGTCCTCGCCGCCGAGGCCCTACGCCGCGTGGTGTCGCCCGGTCGCCTCGCGACCGCGGTGCGCCTGTTCCACGCGGCGGCCCTTGCGATCCTCGTGCTCTTCGCCGTGCCCTTCGCCGTGTCGCAGATCCGGAGCGGCCTCTTCCCGGCGCTGGAGCGGCCGGCCGTGGCGGCGGTGGCGCGGGAGGTGATCGGAGCGGAGGTGACCACTCTGGAGGCCGACGCTCAGGAGGCGCAGCTCGAGCGTGGGAGGGCTCTCGGGTACGCCGAAGGCCGGTCGGCCGAAGCTCTCTCGGACCAGGCCCGCGCCCCGCAGGCCGTGCCGAGCCCCGGCAAGCTCCGCCGCTACATCGACGTCGACCGACTCGAGAAGGAGTCGCGCATCGCGAGTGAGCAATACCGCGGGTTCACCCCCGACCCCGACGCCTCCGTCCCCACCGGCCCCGGCCGCCCCGACTGGAGCTGGCACCACGTCACGCTCGCCTGGAGCGGCCCCGTGGAGCGCGATCAGGAGCTCTCGCTCTGGTTGGTCCCGCCGTGGGCGAACGGGCTCCTCGCCGTGCTCCGCACGGCGCTCCTCGCAGCGCTGGCGCTCCTCGTGCTGCGCAACCTGCGCGGACGCTTCGGAGGGCTGGTCGGCGGCGCGGCGCGTGTCGCCCCCGCGATCGCGCTGCTCCTCGCGTCGCTCGCCTCGCCCGCGCGCGCGGAGTTCCCGTCGCCCGACCTGTTGAACGAGCTTCGCGCCCGGCTCCTCGAGAATCCCGAGTGTCACCCGAGCTGTGCGACCCTCTCGCGCCTCGCCCTCGCGGTCACTCCCGAGCGCCTGGATCTGCGCCTCGCCGTGGAGGTCGCCGCGGAGAGCGCCGTGCCGCTGCCCGGCGGAGCGGGCGGCTCGGACGGGACCGGCTTCGTCCCCGATCGAGTCGCCGTGGACGGCCGCGCCGCGGACGCGCTCCGCAGCGACGCCGGGAGGAGGCTCTGGGTGCGCCTCGCGCCCGGCAGCCACACGCTCGTCCTCTCCGGCCCGCTCCCCCCGCGTGCGACGGTGGAGCTCGCGCTGCCGCTGCGACCGCACCGGGTGGAGGTCGCGGGAACGCCCCGCGGCTGGACGGTGGTGGGCGTGCAGGCGGACGGGCGCGCGGGGAACGCGCTCCAGCTCGTGCGCGACGCCGCGCCCGAGCGCCCGACCGGAGCGGAGGCGCGCCTCGAGCCGACGGCCATCCCCCCCTTCGTGCGGGTCGAGCGCGGGCTCGAGCTCGGCCTGAACTGGACGCTACACACCCAGGTGTTGCGCGTCGCTCCGCCCGACGGGGCGCTCGTGATCGAGGTGCCGCTCCTCCCGGGCGAGTCGGTGACGACGCCGGGTGTGCGCGTGCGCGACCGTCGCGCGCTGGTGACGCTCCAGCCGGGCGCCGGGGCCGCGGGCTGGAGCTCGGTCCTCGCCGCGTCGGAGCGGATCGCCCTCACGGCGCCCCGGGACGTCGCCTGGACCGAGGTGTGGCGCCTCGAGGCGGGAGGCCTCTGGCACGTGGAGGCCGAGGGCATCCCGCCCGTGGACCTCCCCAGCGAGGGCCGCCGCTTCCGCGAGTGGCAGCCGTGGCCCGGCGAGAGCGTGACGCTCTCGGTGGAGCGGCCCGAGGGCGCGGGCGGCGCAACGCTCACCATCGACCGCAGCCAGCTCGTGCTGCGCCCGGGCCAGCGCGCCACGGACGCGACCCTCGCCCTGGCGCTCCGCAGCAGTCAGGGGGGTCAGCACGCGGTGACGCTGCCGGAGGGCGCCGAGCTCACGGAGCTCCAGATGGACGGCGTCGTGCAGCCGCTCCGCCAGGAGGGGCGCCGCGTCCCCATCACGCTCGCTCCGGGGATCCACGAGGTCGCCCTCGCGTGGCGCGAGCCGCGCGGAACGAGCGTGCTCCTGCGCGGGAGCGAGGTGGACCTGGGACTTCCGTCCGTGAACGCGCACGTCTCCTTCGAGATGCCCGCGAACCGCTGGACCCTCCTCGCCGGCGGTCCGCGCCTCGGCCCGGTCGTCCTCTTCTGGCCCATCCTCCTCGTCGTCGCGGGCCTCGCGGTCGCCCTCGGTCGCATCCCGTGGACGCCGCTTCGCGCGCGACACTGGCTGCTCCTCGGCCTGGGGCTCACGCAGGCCCCGCTCGCCGCCGCGGCGCTCGTCGCGGTCTGGCTCCTGGCGCTCGGCTGGCGCGGACGAAGGGCCGAGCCCCGTCGCCTCGACCCCGGCGGGGTCGCCTCGACCCCGGCGGCGGCCTTCGACCTCGTGCAGGTGTCGCTGGCGATCCTCACGCTCGCAGCGCTGGCTTCGCTCGTCTTCGCGATCCAGATGGGGCTCCTCGGCGCGCCGCAGATGCAGATCGCGGGCAACGGATCGAGCGCCGAGGTGCTGCGCTGGTACCAGGACCGCGCCGACGCGCTGCTGCCCCGGCCCTGGGTCTTCTCGCTCTCGCTCTGGTTCTACCGCTTTGCGATGCTGGCCTGGTCGCTCTGGCTCGCGCAATCGCTGCTGCGCTGGCTGCGCTGGGGCTTCGCGCAGTGGAGCGCGGGCGGCATCTGGCGGCCGCTGCGGGGTAGACGCGGTCGGACGGCAGCTGCGGCGGCATCCGAGCGTCCTTGAGCGTTCGCGAGGCGCGTTCGGTCGATCCGAGCAGGACTGCTGCCCCTGCCTACCGGGAAAATCTCGCGAGAACTCCACGGTTCTTCCGATCGACGAACTCTCCCTTCGAGCCGATCTCCTGACGGTATCTCCGACCATCGGGAGGATCCCCCTCGTGTCCTTCGCCGCCGTCTCCAAGACCTCCAGCGGATCTCCCAGCGCCGCCGTCCTCGGACGTCGCGCTCTGCCGCGGGTGGGCATCTCCTTTCCGGTTCGCCTCCACCTCGCCGGGCTGCCGGGTCCCCTCGACGCCCGCGCTCGAGACCTCGGAGTGGGCGGAGTCTGCATCGCGACAGCGTCGCGGTTCGTAGTCCGCGACCTGCGACGACTCGTACTCGTGCTCCCGGCGGGGGCGATCGAGCTCCCGGCCGAGGCGCGCTGGCAGATCGAGGCATCGGGAGAGGATGCCTTCCTCACCGGAGTCCGATTCCTCGACATCCCCGACGAGACCCTCGACCTGCTCTGGGACGTGGTCCACGAGCAGGCGAAATCCCTGACCCGCTGGTTGTCCCAGCAGCGCGAGCTCGCCGGGCTCTCGCTGGGCGACGCCCTCGACCTCGCGCACCTCACGCGCCTGCGCGAATTCCGGGCAGGCGGGAGCATCTATCGCCAGGGAGTGCAGGCGAGCGGAGAGGATTCGATCTTCGTGGTCATGCGGGGCGAGATCGTGCTCGAGACGCGCACGCCGGCCCACCGGAAGTTCGTCGTCGGGCACGTTCGCCCCGGTCAACTGTTCGGAGGCATGGGGATCGTGGCGAACGCGCTCCCCAGCGAGACAGCCCTCGTGGACCGCGACTCGAGCCTCCTCGAAGTCTCCCGGGGGACCTTCGAGAACCTGAAGCAGGCGTCCCCCGCGCTCGCCTTCCAGATCGCCTCGCTCGCCACGCGCAGCCATCTGCTGCGGCTCGAGTCGGCCTTGGGTCGCCTCGGCGAGCAGCGCTAGGAACGGCCCACCGCCAGCTCCGCAGGCGCTTCTCCGGCATCGCCGCGCTCGAGCAGGCGCACGACTTCATCCTCGAGAAGCTCGCGCTGGCTCGGTTCGAGAGAGCTGAAGAAGATTCCCAGGCCGTGTGCGCCGGGTTCCTCCGGATGCGCATGGCAATGGATGACGCGACCCTCGACGCGAATCGGTTCGTGGAAGTGCTCGGACGGACGGAAGCGCAGCACCACGTCCGTGTTGGGTTCGAGCGCACGACGGCTCCGGAGGCGGATGCCGCCACACGAGAGGTTCTCCGCGCGCTCGTCCGTGGCACGTCCCTCCCCCTCTACTTCGAGTTCGACGGTGAAGTCCACTGGGGCTCGGACATACCGGCGTGCGGCATCGCGTCCGAGCGCAGCGACCTGACCGATCCGGAATGCGACGTGCTCCGGGGTCGCGCGGCGGTCCACGACCCCCATCACACCGAGCTCGCGCAGGCGGGCGTAGTCGAGGGAGGATCCGCCGACCGCCACGATGCCGAGGACGGATGCCTGCGCCAGATCCGGTCGGGACCGGAGGCGCTCGACCCGCGCGGCCGCTGCGTCCATGTCATCGGGGAGGGCGATGAGCGCAACGTCGAAGAGGCTCGCGACACCGACGGCGGGCGTCGGGACCTCGCCCTCGTCCGCCGTCACCACCTCGAGGCTCCAGCGCTCGAGGATCCGCGCGAGCGACCGAGCAGAAGAGGTCGCGTCTTCCACGAGGAGCACGCGCCGGCGGGGCGCCCCGTTCGCGCGCCGAGATTCCCGCGCTCGCAGCGCCCACGGAAAGTCCTCTGCCTCCCAGAACGGAGCGAGAGCCAGCTCACCGGCTGCAGTGCCCCGACCCCGCAAGTGGCTCCGGACGCGCTCACGCAGATCCGTCCCCTCCCCGCGGCCGCCCTTGGCGTCGAGTCGCTCCACCAGCCGTTCGACGAGGGGACCGATCTCCGTCACCGGGCGACGGCGCCACGAAGCCTCCAGCGTCCACAGCAGGGCGTCCACCGACTCCGGCTCCTCTTCGCACCAGCGCTCCAGGTGACCGCGCGCACCGTCGGGATCTCCCCCCGCGAGCAGAGCCAGACCCCAGGCCCGGTGAAGCCCCCTGACGAGCGCTCCGCAGCGAGACGCGCGCAAGCAGAGCGCGACGGCGCGCACCGCATCCGCTTCGCGCCGCGCTCGTTCCGCCGCCACCACGAGGAGCCGCGCTGCCGCGTCGAGCGCCCCGAACTCGATGCGCGCGTCCGCAAGAGTCGCGAGGGCGGTGGATCCGAGTGCGAGGACGCGCCGCTCGGCTTCGCGCAACGTGCGGTCCGAGGCCGCCGCGTCTCCCGACATGCGGAGCGTGCGGGCGGCGCGGACGGCGAAGGCCACCCCGAGGTCTCCGAGACCGGAGCGGAAGCACGCCGCGGTGAGCTCGCCGTCGAGGGTCGCGTGCGCGACCCCGCGATCGAGGAGGCTGCGGAGCACACTCTCGGCCCGCCGCCGGAACCCGCTCACCAGCAGCGCCTGCGCCGCGCGCGCGAGCAGACGGGTCGCCTCGTCCATCTCGCCCTGGGCGAAGCACCGTGCGGCACGCGCGATCAGCGACTCCACGCCGGCGCCGTCTTCGCTCGAGCGATCTCGGATCAGTCGAGCAGGCATGCGATTTCTCCGTGGTGGCCGCGAAACACGATCACCTCGCCCTCTCGCCAGGATGTCTCGGCGCTTCGCGCCGCCGCGCCGGCTCACGGCGAGCTCCTGACTCGGGCCACAGGACGCGGGAGGCCGCGGGCCCGGTGCGCGAGGCCCC
>DASRUS010000333.1:0-2454 GCA_035687825.1 Myxococcota bacterium
GAGCGCTGGCTCGAGGTGCACCGCACGGCGCACGAGCTCGGGATCCCCAGCGGCGCGACCCTGCTCTACGGCCACGTGGAGACGCTCGCCGAGCGTGCGCGCCACCTGCTGCGCCTGCGCGAGGCCCAGGACGAGACGGGGGGCTTCCGCGCCTTCATCCCGCTCGCCTACCAGGCGGGCCCGCGCGCCGACCGCAGCCTGCTCCCGGCTCACACGACGAGCGCCCTCGACGATCTCCGCACCATCGCGGCGAGCCGCCTCGTGCTCGACAACTTCGACCACGTGAAGGCGTATTGGATCATGCTCGGCCTGGCCTCGGCGGTCTGCGCGCTCCAGGCCGGCGCGAGCGATGTCGACGGCACGGTAGGGCGCGAGCGCATCGCCCACGCCGCGGGAGCGACGTCCCCCGAGCGGCTCACGCGCGCGTTCCTCGAGGATCTGATCCGTGACGCCGGCGCGGTTCCCGTCGAGCGCGACGCGCTCTACCGCCCCGCGGCCCCGGCCGCGGGTCTCGAGTCCACCCCCGATGCGGTGGAGGCCCGCGCGTGAGGGGGTCTCTCGCGAGCCTCCGGGTCGGGCGCCTCCCTTATTTGAACGCGCTGCCCTTCCATGCCGCCGGGTCGGGGGTGGAGCCGCGCTGGGTCGTCGCGCCGCCGCGGCGGCTCGGCGAGCTCGCCGCGGCGGATGAGCTCGATGCCGCGCTGCTCGCGAGCCGCGACGCGCTCGCCCTCGGTCCGCGCTTGCGTCCCCTCGAGCACCGCGGGCGCGCGCTCGGCATCGCCTGCCGCGGGCCCGTGGCGAGCGTCCTCCTCCTCTCCCGGCTCCCCGTGGCGGAGCTTTCGGGCGCGCGCATCGCGCTCTCCGGGGAGAGCCGCACGAGCCGGGCGCTCCTGCGCGTGCTCCTCGCGAAGCCCTTCGCGCTGCGCGGTGTCGAGTACGTGGAGGCGGGGGAGCCCGCCGACGCGAGGCTCGTGATCGGCGATGCGGCCCTCGCCGCGCGCCACGCGGCGCGCGGGCTCCGCGTCCTCGACCTCGGCGCGGCGTGGACCGCGTGGACGGGTCTTCCCTTCGCGTACGCGTGCTGGGTCGTGCGCCGCGACGTTCCCCGGGAGCTCGCGGCGTCCCTGGCCGCGTCCCTCGCGGACTCGGTCGCGAAGCGCGACGCCCTCGCCGCCGAGCCCTTCCTCCCGCTTCCCCCGGGCGTCGATCGCGTCCTCGCGCTCCGTTACCTCGCCCGCTTCACCTATCTCTTCGGCCCGGCCGAACGCGCCGGGCTCGCCCGTTTCCACCAGGAGCTCCTCGAACATGATCTCCTCCGACTTCCTTGCTCAGGCCGTCGCCTCGGGTCGGCGTCTCGAGACCGCCGAAGCGCTCTGGTGCCTGCGTGAGGCGCCCATCCTCGCGCTGGCAGAGCTCGCCTCCGCGGCGCGCCAGCGCCAGGTCCCCGGCGACCGCGTGACCTTCGTGATCGACGCGAACCCGAACTACACCAACGTGTGCGACACGTACTGCACGTTCTGCTCGTTCTTCCGCGAGGCGGGCGACGCGGACGCCTACACGCACGGCGTGGACGCCCTGCTCGAGAAGGCGCGGGCCGCCCGGGCGAAGGGCGCGACGCGCCTGCTCCTCCAGGGCGGGCACAACCCCGCCCTCGGGCTCGACTACTACCTGGATCTCGTCCGCGCGCTCCGCGAGGGGGTCCCGGACCTCGAGCTGCACCTGTTCTCGCCCCCCGAGATCCGGGCGATCGCGGGCTACACGAAGCTCGGGGTGCGCCGCGTCCTCGAGCGCTTCTTCGAAGCGGGCCTGCGCACGCTGCCGGGCGGCGGAGCCGAGATCCTCTCCGCGCGCGTGCGCCGGCGCATCAGCCCGCGCAAGGGTGCGCCGGAGGAGTGGATCCACGTGATGCGCACGGCGCACGAGGTCGGCTTCCGCACCACGGCCACGATGATGTACGGACACGTCGAAACGGACCTGGACGTGATCGAGCACCTCGGGCGGCTCCGCTCGCTCCAGGACGAGACCGGGGGCTTCTTCGCGTTCATTCCCTGGAGCTTCAAGCCCGGCGCGAGCCCGCTCTCGCGCCACGTCGCGCGCGAGGCGGGTCCGGCGCGCTATCTCCGCATGCTCGCCGTCGCGCGCCTCGTCCTCGACAACTTCGCCCACGTGCAGGCCTCCTGGTTCTCCGAGGGCGAGAAGACCGGCGAGCTCGGCCTCCACTTCGGCGCCGACGATTTCGGCGGCACGCTCCTCGAGGAGAACGTGCTGCGCGCCGCGGGACACGAGGAATCCACCAGCGCGGAGCGCGTGGTGCAGGTGATCCGCAGCGCCGGCTTCACGCCGGTGCAGCGGAACACGCTCTACCAGCCGCTCCGCGTCTTCGAGAGGAACGCCGCATGAGAGAGCTCCGCATCGGACACAGCCCCGACCCCGACGACGCCTTCATGTTCTGGG
>DASRUS010000334.1:0-4034 GCA_035687825.1 Myxococcota bacterium
GAGGACCCGAGGATGAAACGACTCGCCGCCACGCTCGTTCTCTTCCTCGTCGCCGGAGCCGGCCGCGCGAGTGACGCGCCGGACGTCTGGGCGGGCTATCTCGACTACGCCTACGTCTACTCCTCGGCGGAGCCCGACGCATTGAAGCGTCGCCTCGACGAGTACGGGCGCGAGGCGGGCCAGAGCCTTCCCCAGCTCATCGCCGCCCGCTTTGCCTTGCCCTCCACGACCGCCGAGCCGGACGAGACCGCGAGCCGCCGCAAGGCGATCGCCTACCTGCTCGACTACCTGGCGCGGGGCGACCTCGCTTCCCTCGACGCGAGCGTGGAGGCGGTGCACGACCTCGAAGGGGGGCTCCACCGGCCGGAGAACCGCTACTGGTACCACTACGTGCTCGCGCACCGCGCGCTCGAGAAGGGGCGCCGCTTCGACTTCGTGGGCGAGGTCCTCGACCTCTGGCTCCACGTGGTGGTTCCGCTCGAGGCGTCCTTCGAGTCGCTCCAGACGCTCTCCCTCGACGAGTCGCCGAACTCGGGCCTCGCCTCCGCGCTCCCCTACGTCTACGAGAACGTGGCGCGCCTCGTGCTGCTGCGTGCGCCGCGGCTAGGTCTCGACCGCGACCTCGATCCTCTCGGCGCGATCGTCCTCATGCTCCACGACGGCCGCGTGGGCGCGCACCCCGACGTGATCCCCGTGCAGGCCTCCTCGCGCGAGTACCTCGACCGCATCGTGCAGCGCCTCGAGGGTCCCGAGAGCGACGGCGGGAGCCTCACCTTCGTGCTCGCGCTCTTCGAGGCCACGCGGCGCCACGAGCAGGCGCGCGGGCTGCTGGCGAGCGAGGGGCTCAGCCCCAGGACGCTCGACGCGATGCGCGTCGCGAGCGGAGCCTACGCCACCGCGCTCGAGCGCGCCGACACGGTGCAGGGCCGCTGCGCGGTGCACACGCGCATGCTGCGCCAGCTCGGCGAGCTCTACGTGGCGCGGCAGCGCCTCGGCGTGAACCCCGAGATCGAAGCGCCCTTCGGCGTCGAGGACGCGATCGTGGTGTACGAGGCCATGGCTGCGGCCCGGGACGGCGGCTGGGAGCAGCTCGGCTGGGCGAAGGACGGGCGGCCGGCCTACGTGGCCGCCATGCGCGGCCTCTGGGAGGAGATCCAGGAGGCCACGCTCAACGTGGCGGACTACTACCTGGCGCGCAGCCTGGCGAGCCCGGCCTTCGCGGACGACGACGCGCGCAACGCCGCGCGCCTGCACGAGCGCTACCTCGGGCTCTTCCTCGAGCACGCCACCGCGCAGGGGAGCGACGGGGTCCCGGACTCCGCGTACTTCGCGGCGCACGAAGCCGCCAAGGGGATGGGCGACGCGTACCTCGTGTACGCCCCGCACCCCACCGCCGCGGAGGTGGAGCTCGCGATCCGCCGCTACCGGGCCGCGCTCGGGATCTTCCCCTTCGACCGCGCCCTCTGGTCGTCGCTGGCCGCGGGTCTCGAGCGCCAGGGGCGCGTGGGCGACTACCTCTCCGTGGCGCGGCCCGTGGCCGACGGCGTGACGCGATCGCGGGCGCTGGACACCTGGATCACGAGCGGCGAGCCCGAGGCGGCGCGCATCGCCGCGCTGCGTCGCGCGTTCTCGGACAGCCAGGCGCTCATGTACCTCGGCTTCGCCGAGGCCGGTCAGGTGGGCAAGCTCTCCGGCGACCTGCGCGGCCTGCGCGCCCAGCGCGCCGAAGTGGGGCGACGCCTGGCCGCGCTCACGGCGCGGCGCGACGGATCCGCGGGCCCCGTGCTCGTCTCCCTCGACGACGCGCCGCCGGCGAACGCGGCGCCCCTCGACGCCGCCGAGCTCTCCGAGCTCTCCCGCGAGATCGAGGAGGCGAAGACGCTGCGCGCGCGCCTCGACCAGCAGGTCGACGCGCGCACGCGCACGCTTCCCATGTTCGAGGCCACGCTCGAGACCGATGGGCTCGCCGCGGAGCTGCGCGCGCGGCGCGACCACCCGCTCCACGCGCTCTTGCGGCGCATGTACCACGAGCGGCGGAGCTGAGGGACGCCGGGCGCGCGCGCCCGTCCACCCTCCAGAGGAGGTTCGCGAGATGGATCGCAGACTCGGAACGTGGCGCGTCGGCCTCGCCGTGCTCGCGGCGGCGCTCGCCCTCGCCGCCTGCCGGACGCCGAGCGCGCCGGACACGCTGCTCGGGCCGGAGGAGACCGCCGCCGAGAGCCGCCCGCTCGGCGGGCAGTCCCTCGCCCAGCGCAAGCAGGAGCTCGACCGCGCCTGGCGCGACCTGGTCCACTTCCACGCCACGCTCGAGAGCCTGCGCCACCGCAAGGACCGCAACGGGTTCGTGCTCTTCAGCGGCTTCGTGGACGCGTACATGGGAACGCACCTCGACCCGCTGATCGAGCCCGAATGGCAGAGCGAGCACCCGGAGCTCCAGGGGCTCGACGCGAACGTGCGCCTGGTGCAGGCCGAGCTGCTGATGCACCTCCGCAACCCGCAGCGCATGCAGCGCGCGCTGAACGAGATCGAGCGCCGCTACGCGGGCCGCGGCGAGATGCTGGTGGACTATCCCGTCGGCGAGCAGAGCCGGCTAGCCGACGCGATCGAGAACCTGACCACGAGGAAGTGGCGCGGCTAGCGCTGCGCGTCGAGTGCGCGCCGTCGCCCCGCCGGCGACGCATCGCGCGGGAGTGTCATCGATGAATCCGGAACCGGGCGTCGGCCTGTCGCTGCACCTGCTCGTGCCGCTCACCGCCGTGGCGGTGTTCGCGCTCCCCTTCTCGCGCGGGCTCCGTCTCTGCCTGCAGGCGCTCGCGGTCACGCGGGCCGTCGAGCCCGGCGAGATCGAGCGCCGGCTCGAACGGCCCGTGCGCGAGCCCCTCGAATCCATCACGCTCCAGATGCTCCGCGTGCTGCGGCGGGCGCTGCGTGAGGCGGGGGACGGCCAGCCCGCGGAGTTCCTGATCGACGCCTCGCGCCAGTACGTGGTGAACGAGTACGACGCCCACTGGGCGCGGCCGATCTCGATGTCCGCGAACCTGCTCCCGCCGCTCGGGCTGATCGGGACGACCGCAGGCCTGCTCGCGCTCTTCCTCTCCAAGGAAGTGGACAGCCAGTCCCTCGAGCTCGGCGCCCTCGGGCTCGCGCTCATCTCCACGATCGCCGCGCTCACCGCGTACGCGTGGCTCGAGGCCTTCAAGGTGCGCCTCTACCACCGCATGCTCGCGCGCCTCGACGACGCGCTCGCCTTCTTCCGGAGCGCGAGCGTGCGCGCCCCGCGCCGGTCGGAGCCGACCGCGGTGCCGCGCGCCGCCCAGTCGTGAGCCACCGCGCGAGCTTCCCTCCACTCGCACACTGCGCTCAGCGCTCGGGCCTGGGAGGTCTGCGGGCACTCGCCCGAGTCATGGTGTCCGAGGCGACCCGCTGCGGCGAGGGACTCGATCCATCAGCGGCAGCTCGCGCAGCATCCGCACCAGATTCGAGCGCTGGATCCCGAGTCGCTGCGCGGCGTGGGAACGATTGCCACCACTCTCCTCGAGCGCGCGCAAAACGACTTCGACCTTGAAGTCGCGGAGCATTTCGCGAAAGCCAGCCGCCGTGGTCCGCTCGCGGCGGCGCAGGCGCGCCGACAGGGTCTGGGGCGGGATCCGTCCGCCTCCGGGATAGATGGCGTACAGACGCTCGACCTCGTTGCAGAGCTCTCTCACGTTGCCCGGATACGCGTGTTCGGAGAGCGCAGCGAGCGTCTCGGGCTCGAGCTCGAGCATCGGCACACCGAGCCGGGCTGCCGTGCCACGTAGAAAGTACGCCACGAGCTCCGGCACGTCTTCCGGCCGCTCGCGCAGGGGCGGAAGCTCGATCCGCACCACGTCCAACCGATACAGGAGATCGCGGCGAAACTCCCCGCGTTCGACCGCGGCATCGAGGTCCACGTGGGTGGCCGCGACGACACGCGCGCGGGCTTGGCGGATTCGGGTCTCTCCCACACGGCGGAACTCGCCGAGCTCGACGAAGCGCAGCAAAGAAGCCTGAAG
>DASRUS010000335.1:0-4886 GCA_035687825.1 Myxococcota bacterium
CTGTGCCGCACGTCTCCCGCGCGCGCCGGCGCGTGGACGGGGGGCACCCGCGAACCGGTGATCTCCTGAAGGGTGCGCAGGAGCTCGTTCAAGGTGATGCGGCGCCCGCCGGCCACGTTCAGCACCCGGCCCGGGGCGCCCGGCGACCGCGCCGCGAGCAGGTTGGCGCGCACGGCGTCGCCCACGTAGGTGAAGTCGCGGCTCTGCTCGCCGTCGCCGTGGATCGTGGCCGGCTCGCCGTTCAGGCAGGAGCGGATGAAGAGGGGCACCACCGCGGCGTAGGGGCTGTCCGGGTTCTGGCGCGGCCCGAACACGTTGAAGTAGCGCAGCGCCACGGTCTCGAGGCCGTAGAGGTCGGTGAACAGGCGGCAGTACACCTCCCCCGCATATTTCTGGAGCGCGTAGGGCGAGAGCGGCTGCGGGGGCATGCTCTCGACCTTGGGGAGCGTCTCGGAGTCGCCGTACGCCGACGACGACGCCGCGTAGACGACCCGGCGCACGCGCGCCCGGCGCGCCATCTCGAGGAGCAGCAGGGTGCCGTGGACGTTCACCGCGTTCGTGCGCAGCGGGTCGGCGATGCTGCGCGGCACCGAGGGGATCGCCGCCTGGTGGAACGCGACCTCCACGCCCTCGAGGGCGCGCTCCACGGTCTTCTCGTCCAGCAGGTCGCCGCGCACGAACTCGATGCGCTCGCGCACCCCGGCCAGGTTCGCCTCGGCCCCCGTGGAGAGGTCGTCGAGGACGCGCACCCTGAAGCCGCCCGCGAGCAGGCCATCCACGAGGTGGCTGCCGATGAAGCCGGCCCCCCCGGTCACGAGCGCGAGCCCGGCCTTCGCCGCCGCCGTCACGACTGGCCCCCCAGCCAGGCGACGAAGCGCCGGATCCCTTCGCGCAGCGCGACCTGGGGCGCGTAGCCCAGCGCCTCGCGCGCCACGCCGATGTCGGCCCAGGTGCGCGACACGTCTCCGGTCTGGCGCGGTCTCCATTCCACGCGTGCCTTCACCTCGAGCTCCTCCTCCAGCGCGTGCACCACTTCGAGCACCGAGACCGTGCGCCCCGCGCCGAAGTTCAGGATCGCGAAGCCCAGGTCCCGGTCGAGCGCCCGCACCAGCCCCTCCACCAGGTCGTCCACGTAGGTGAAATCGCGCAGCGCGCTGCCGTCGCCGTACACGGGCACGCTGTCGCCGCGCCGCATGCGCTCGGCGAACTTGCGGATCGCGAGGTCGGGGCGCTGGCGCGGCCCGTAGGCCGTGAAGATGCGCGCGCAGGTGACGGACAGGCCGTGCGCGTGGTGGAACGTGTGCGCCACGAGCTCGCTCGCCCGCTTCGTGGCCGCGTAGGGCGAGATGGGGCGCTCCACCGGGTCGGTCTCCCGGAAGGGCCCGTCCTCGCGCTCGCCGTACACCGACGACGACGAGGCGAACACCACGCGCGGCCGTCCGTGGCGCGCCGCGGCCTCGAACACCACGGCGCTGCCGTGCACGTTCACGTCCGCGTACAGCGCGGGGCGCTCCAGGCTCGGGCGCACGCCCGCCAGCGCCGCGAGGTGCACGACGCCGTCGAAGGCGCCGTCCGCGAAGATCCGCTCCAGCCGTCCGGCGTCTCGGATGTCCACGTGCTCCAGGCGGAAGCACCGCGTGCCCAGCGCCCGGGCGAGATTGCGCCGCTTCATCGACTCGGGATAGAAGGGGTCGAAGGAGTCCACGCCGACCACCTCGCGCCCCTCGGCGAGCAGCCACTCCACGAGCGTCGAGCCGATGAAACCCGCGGCGCCGGTGACGAGCACGCGCTCCGGCCGCTTCATCGCGTGCCCGCCGCGCCGCGGCGCCGGCCGCTCACGCGCTCCTGCGCCTCGAGGTCGGCCTCCACCATGATCCGCACCAGGTCCTCGAAGGAGGTGCGCGCCTCCCAGCCGAGCTCGCGGCGGGCCTTGCTCGGATCGGCGAGCAGCGCGTCCACCTCCGCGGGCCGCATGAAGGCGGGATCGCTGCGCACGAAGTCGTCGGGGTCGAGCTCCACGTGCTCGAAGGCGACCCGCACCCAGTCCCCCACCGCGTGGTACTTGCCCGTGCCCACCACGTAGTCGTCGGGCGCGGGCGCCTGGAGCATGCGCCACATCGCCTCCACGTACTCCGGCGCGTAGCCCCAGTCGCGGCGGGCGTCGAGGTTGCCGAGGTGGAGCGCGTCGTCGAGGCCGAGCTTGATACGCGCCACCCCCTCGCTGATCTTGCGCGTCACGAACTCGCGGCCGCGCCGGGGGGACTCGTGGTTGAACAGGATCCCCGACGCGGCGAAGAGCCCGAAGCTCTCGCGGTAGTTCACGGTGATCCAGTGCCCGTACACCTTGGCCACGCCGTAGGGGCTGCGGGGGTAGAAGGGCGTCGCCTCGCCCTGCGGCGTCTCGCGGACCTTGCCGAACATCTCCGAACTCGACGCCTGGTAGAAGCGCGCCTCGGGCACGACGAGCTTCAACGCCTCGAGCATGCGGGTCACGCCGAGCGCCGTGAACTCCCCGGTGAGCGACGGCTGGAGCCACGAGGTGGGCACGAAGGACTGCGCCGCGAGGTTGTACACCTCCGCGGGGCGCACCTCGCGCAGCAGGTTCACGATGGAGCTCTGGTCCAGCAGGTCCGCCTGATGGAGCCGGACGCGGTCGTGCAGGTGGGCGATGCGCTCGAAGCTCTCGGTGCTCGAGCGACGCACCATGCCGTGCACCTCGTAGCCCTTGGCGAGGAGCAGCTCCGCCAGGTACGAGCCGTCCTGCCCGGTGATCCCCGTGACCAGCGCCCGGCTCACGGCTTCTCCCGCTCGCCGGCCCCGGACCGCGCCGGCGCCGCGCCCACGGGGCTCAGGTCGAAGAAGCCGAGGTTGCGCAGCAGGCGGATCGTGAGCACCACCACGGCGCCCAGGAAGATCACCGCGGCGTAGCCCTGCAGCCGCGTGAACGAGACCGCGATCACGCAGAAGCAGCCCGTGAGGAAGTAGATGGAGAGCACCGCGGAGCGCTGCGAGCCCGCGGCCTCGAGCAGGCGGTGGTGCATGTGCTCGCGATCCGGGGAGAAGATGTGGCGGCGCCGGCGCACGCGGCGCACGATGGAGAGCGCCGTGTCGAGGAGCGGCACCGCCAGCGCGAGGAGCGGCACGACGAAGGTCAGCACCGTGACCTTGCGGAAGCCTTCGAGCGAGATCAGCGCCAGCACGTAGCCGATGAAGAGCGCGCCGGTGTCGCCCAGGAACATCCGCGCCGGCGGGAAGTTGTAGGGGAGGAAACCGAGCAGCGCGCCCACGAACGCGACGCCCAGCACGAGACCCCCCGGCAGCCCCATCTGCCAGCACACGTAGGTGAGCGTGGCGGCGATGATGAGGCCCACGCCCGCGGCGCAGCCGTCCAGCCCGTCCATCAGGTTGATCGCGTTCGTGATGCCGACGATCCAGAGCGTGGTGACGATCCACACCATCCACTCCGGGAACACGAACACGGCGAGTGAAACGGGGTCGGTCACCTTCTCGATGCGGAAGCCGTTGAGCAGCGCGATCATCGCCGCGGCGCACTGGCCGAGGAGCTTGAAGCGCGGCTTCAGGCTCCAGCGGTCGTCGAGGGCGCCGAGGGCGAGGAGCAGGCCGCCGCCCAGGAAGACCGCGTCCAGGTGGCCGCGCAGCGGCTCGGGGCTGCGGCTCGCGAGCAGCGCCACCGAGAGCCCCACGAACAGACCGATCGCGACCGCGAGGCCCCCGAGCAGGGGAATGTTCGGCCGCTGGTTCACGGAGCGCGCCGTGGGGCGGTCCACCACGCCCACCGCCACCGCCAGGCGCGCCACGCCCGGGCACGCCACCGCCGCCACCGCGAGCGCGACGACGAACGCCAGGAGGACAGGGGCCAGGGTCACCGCCACCTCACACCCGCCGGTCCCGGGGCTCCCGTGCCGCGGCGCTCACTCGGGATAGCCGTAGCGCCGCGCGCTGTCTTCGAGGCCGTTCAGCACGAGGCCCAGCACCCGGCGCCGGTCGATCACGTCCAGCGTCGCCGCCACGTCCTCCGAGGGGGTGGAGCCGGCGCGCACCACGAGCACCACGCCGTCCGAGAGGTCGCACACGGTCTTGGCGTCGGGCAGCGCGAGGGTCGGAGGCACGTCGAAGATCACGCGGTCGTAGGAGCGCGCCGCCTCCTCCACGAGGCTGCGCATGCGCTGCGACGATAGCAGCTCCGACGGATTCGGGGGCTGCATGCGCACGCCGAGCACCTCGAGGTTCAGCCCCTCCACCTTGATCACCGCCTCGGAGAGCGTCGCGCGGTCCTTCAGCACCTCGGCGAGGCCGGCCTCCGGCGAGAGGCCGAGCGTGGCGTGCACCTGCGGCCGGCGCAGGTCGCAGTCCACGAGCAGCACCCGGCGCCCCACGTTCATCGCGCTCACGACCGCGAGGTTCACCGCCGCGAGCGTCTTGCCCTCCCCCGGGAGCGCGCTCGCGATGGCGATGGTGCGCAGCGGGTGCTGCGCCGCGATGGAATCGAGGCGCACGCGCAGCGAGCGGAACTGCTCCGCGGCGAAGGAGTCGGGGCGGAGCATCGCGATGCGCCGCTTGTTCCAGGAGCCCGCATCCTCGAGGGCGGCCTGCTGGCGCCGGTTCCGGCGCAGCGCGAGCCAACGCCGCCAGAACCACGCAGGCTTCGTCCGGCGCTCGGCCGGGGCGAGCGTCGCCGCCGCGGGCTGCCCCGGCGCCGGCCGCTCCCCCGAGAGCTCGAGGCGCTGCTCCTCCGCGCGTCGCAGGGCGTCGTAGACCTTGCCCATCAGGCTCTCCCCGCCGACCGCTTCCGGAAGAATCCGAAGGGCGTCCACCGCGTCGTCGGCAGCGATCCGTTCGTGCCTCCCGGCCGCCGAGGCGGGGCG
>DASRUS010000336.1:0-2685 GCA_035687825.1 Myxococcota bacterium
TGCGCGCGCGCTGGCGCGAGCTCGGCGGCGCGGACGCCGCCGAGACCCTCGGCCTCGCCGAGTTCGTGGCGCGCCAGGCGGCGCTCGCCCTCGAGCGCGCCGAGCGGCGCCTGCGCGGCGCGCGCTACAAGGTCCCGCGCCTCGTGCGCGAGAGCATCCTCTCGCGGCCGGCCTTTCGCGGCGGGATCGCGCGTCTCGCGCGCGAGCTCGGCCGTCCCCCGGACGAGGTGGCGCGCAGCGCGGCGCGCTACCTGAAAGAGATTGCCGCCGCGCACAGCCCGCGCGTGATCGACCTCGTCTGCCGGCTCTGGCGCGCGCTCTACTCCCGGGGCTACGGCGCCCGCCTGCACTACGACCAGGAGCAGATCGAGGGGCTCGCGTCGCTGTGCCAGCGCTACCCGGTGGCGTTCCTGCCGTCGCACAAGTCGAACCTCGACCATCCCGTGCTCCAGCTCGCGCTCCACGAGAACGGGCTCCCGCCGAACCACACGGCCGGCGGCATCAACATGAACTTCCTTCCCATCGGTCCCCTGGTGCGGCGCAGCGGCGTCTTCTTCATCCGGCGGAGCTTCAAGGACAACGAGATCTACAAGTTCGTGCTGCGGCAGTACGTGGACTACCTGATCGAGAAGCGCTTCCCCCTCGAGTGGTTCCTCGAGGGCGGCCGCTCGCGCTCGGGCAAGCTCCTGCCGCCGCGCTACGGACTCTTCACCTACGTGGTGGACGCGTACCGGCGCGGCAAGGCCGAGGACGTGATCCTGGTGCCCGTCGCGATCGCCTACGACCAGATCGCCGACGTGGGCGACTACGCCGCGGAGGCGCGGGGCGCCGCGAAACGCCGCGAGAGCTTCGGCTGGTTCCTCGGGCTCGTGCGCCGCCTGCGCCGCCGCTACGGGAACATCCACATCCGCTTCGGCGAGCCGCTCTCCCTCGCGCGCGCTCTCGGACCCCCGGACCACGAAGCCGAGGCGTCGCCGGAGGAGCCCGCCGTCGGTGTCCAGAAGGTTGCCTTCGAGGTCGCGCATCGCATCAACCGCGCCACGCCCATCACGCCGGTCTCGCTCGTGACGCTCGCGCTCCTCGGCATGGGGGACCGCGCGGCGACCGTGCCCGAGATCGTGCGCGGCCTCGAGAACCTCGTGGCGTACGTGACGCGCCGCAAGCTCCCCACCACCGAGGAGCTCCACCTCGGCCGGCCCGAGGAGGTCGAGCGCGTGCTCCAGGCGCTGATCGAGAACGACGTGGTCTCGTGCTTCGACGAAGGGCCCGAGCCGGTCTACGCGATCAGCTCCGATCAGCACCTGACGGCGGCCTACTACCGCAACACGATCATCCACTTCTTCGTGACGGGGGCGATCGTCGAGCTCGCGCTCCTCGCCGCGGGCGAGGCAAACCTCGAGGATCGGCGCGAGGTCTTCTGGAACGCGGCGCTGCGGCTGCGCGATCTCTTGAAGTTCGAGTTCTTCTTCCCGGGCCGGGACGAGTTCCGGGCCGAGCTGCGCGAGGAGCTCGAGCGGCAGCACCCCGAGTGGGAGCGGCGCCTCGGGTCGGACCCCGACGGCACCGAGGCGGTGGTGCGCAACCTGCGCCCGTTCATGTCGCACCGCGTGCTGCGCGCCTTCGTGGACGGCTACGCGGTGGCCGCCGACGCCCTCGCCGCCTGGGACCCGGAGCGCGAGGTCGAGGAGGGGGCGTTCGCTTCCGCCGCGCTCGCCCTCGGGAAGCAGTACCAGCTCCAGCGGCGCATCCGCAGCGCGGAGTCGGTCTCGAAGGTCCTGTTCCAGAACGCGCTCCGCCTGGCGCGCAACCGCGGGCTCCTCGAGACGGGAGCGGCGGACCTCCGCGAGCGGCGGCTCGCGTTCCAGCGCGAGATCCGCGAGGCGGTGCGCCGCTGCGAAGCGGTGGACGCGCCCGCCGCGAGCCGCCGGTCGGGGCTGATCGATTGAATGCGATAACCTCGGCCACGCGGCGCGGTGAGGGGTCCCCGCGCGACGCCTCTGAGCGCGCGCAAGGAGCCCGCGACCGAGGGGTGGCCCCGTGCGCGCGAAGCGAAGGAGCGAGGGGACCCCTCACCGCGCCGCGCGGCCGAAGGAGAGCGTAGATGGGACCGCTCCAGGGGATCCGGATCGTCGAGCTCGCCGGCATCGGGCCGGGGCCGTTCTGCGCGATGATGCTCGCGGACATGGGCGCCGAGGTGCTGCGCATCGACCGCGCGCAGAACGTGACGGCGGAGCGTCCGAAGACGCCCTCGCTGGATCTCCTGAACCGCGGGCGGCGCTCGATCGGCGTGGATCTCAAGCACCCCGAGGGCGTCGAGCTCGTGCTCCGGCTCCTCGAGCGCGCCGACGCCCTCATCGAGGGCTTCCGTCCGGGCGTGATGGAGCGGCTCGGGCTCGGGCCCGACGTCTGCCTCGCCCGCAACCCGCGCCTCGTGTACGGCCGCATGACGGGCTGGGGACAGGAGGGCCCCCTCGCCCACGCCGCGGGGCACGACATCAACTACATCGGCCTCGCGGGCGCGCTCGACCCCATCGGCCGCGCCGGCGGACCGCCCGTGCCGCCGCTCAACCTCGTGGGCGACTTCGGCGGCGGGGGCATGCTCCTCGCGTACGGGATCGTCTGCGCGCTCGTGGAGCGGGAGCGCTCCGGCAAGGGCCAGGTGGTGGACGCCGCGATGGTGGACGG
>DASRUS010000337.1:0-3946 GCA_035687825.1 Myxococcota bacterium
GCGGCGAGCCGCGCCGGCGCCGCGATCGTGCCCGAGGGCGTGGACCCCGGCGGCCGTCCCGCGATCCGTTCGCCGGATCCCGGCCGCGACTTCGCGCGCGCCGTGGACGAGCTCGTGCCCGAGCTGCGTCCGGGCCCGGGCGTGCACCGCTCGGCCGTGGTGGCGGCGGATGCGGAGATCCACCCCAGCGCGCACGTGGGGCCCCTCGCCGTCCTGGGCGCGCGGGTGCGCGTGGGCCCGGGGAGCGTGATCCACGCCCACGCCACCCTCTACGACGACGTCGTGGTGGGCGCGGACTGCACGATCCACGCGGGGACGGTGATCCGCGAGCGCGTCGTGCTCGGCGACCGCGTGATCCTCCAGCCCGGCGTCGTGCTCGGGGGCGACGGCTTCGGCTACGTGTTCGCCGAGGGCGGCGGCTTCGAGAAGGTCCCGCAGGTGGGCTGCGTCGTGGTGGGCGACGACGTGGAGGTCGGGGCCAACGCCACCGTGGACCGTGCGACCCTCGGCGAGACGCGCCTCGGGCGCGGGGTCAAGATCGACAACCTCGTCATGATCGGTCACAACTGCGACGTGGGCGACGGGAGCGCCATCGTCGCGCAGAGCGGCCTCGCGGGGAGCACCGTGGTGGGACGCCGGGTCTTCCTCATGGCGCAGGTGGGGACCACGGGACACCTGACCATCGGCGACGGCGCGTTCGTCGGCGCGCGCGGCGGCGTCACGCGCGACGTCGAGCCGGGCGCGAAGGTGTTCGGCTATCCGGCGCTCGAGCAGCGCGCGTGGCACCGGGCCATGGCCGCGCTCACGCGGCTGCCCGAGGCGCTGCGGAGGCTGCGCGCGCTGGAGAGGCGCCTCGGCGTACGCAGCCCGGGCGGCGACCGCACCCCGGATGCGTGAGCGCGGGGGCCGGCCGCCGCGGGCGCCCTCGCTCGCCGAGCTCCAGGTGCGCCTCGCCGCCGCGCGCAGCCGGGCGGGGCTGCGGCGTCTCGCCGCGGCGCTGCGCGGCGACGATCGCGCGGGGGCGCGCGCCCTGCTGCGCGCTTGCGAGCGCACGCTCGCGGAGCAGCGCCGCCTGGACGCGCTGTTCGCGCTTCGGGAGCGCCTGCGCCGCGCGGGCGTGCGACTCGTGGCCGGGGTGGACGAGGTGGGGGTCGGCCCGCTCGCGGGCCCCGTGGTGGCCGCGGCCGTCGTGCTCGGCGACGACGTGGACCTGCCGGGCCTCGACGACTCGAAGCGCCTCTCCGCCGCGGTCCGCGAGCGGCTCGCGCGGGAGATCCGCCGGCGCGCGGTCGCCTGGGCCGTGGGGGAGGTCCAGCCCGCGGAGATCGACCGCCTGAACGTGTACCGCGCCGCCCTGGAGGCCATGCGCCGCGCGGTGCTCGGCCTCGCCGTCGCGCCCGACCACCTGCTCGTGGACGCGCGGCGCATCCCCGGCGTGGACGCCCCCCAGACCGCGCTCGTGGACGGCGACGCGTGCGACGGATCCATCGCCGCGGCGTCGATCGTCGCGAAGGTGCACCGCGACGCGCTCATGGAACGCCTCGACCGCCGCTTCCCGGGCTACGGCTTCGCGAAGCACAAGGGCTACGCGACGCGCGAGCACCTGCGGGCGCTCCGCGTGCTCGGACCGAGCGGCGTGCACCGGCGCTCCTTCGCGCCGGTCCTGCAGCTCTCGCTCGCGATCGCCCCGTGAGGGCGCGCCTCGTTCCCGAGGACTTCGCCGTGGAGGAGATCCCGCTCTACGCCCCCACCGGCGAGGGAGAACACACGTTCGTGTGGATCGAGAAGCGGCTGCGCACGACCGAGGAGGCGTCGCGCGACCTCGCCCGCGCCGCGGGCGTGGCGCCCCGCGACGTGGGCTACGCGGGCCGCAAGGACCGCTTCGCCGTGGCGCGGCAGACGCTCTCGGTGCCGGGTCTCGATCCCGAGCGCGCGCTCGGCCTCTCGCTGCCCGGCGTGCGCGTCCTCGCCGCCGCGCGCCACCCCCACAAGCTCCGCACCGCGCAGCTGCGCGGCAATCGCTTCGCCCTGCGCCTGCGCGAGCTCGACGCCGGCCTGGCGGCGCTCGAGGCGGCGCTCGCGGAGCTCGCGCGCGAGGGGCTGCCCAACCGCTTCGGCGAGCAGCGCTACGGGAGCGACGGGCGCAACGCGGAGCGCGGTCGGGACGTGCTCCTCGGTCGGACGCGCCCGCGCGACCGCCGCGAGGCGCGCTTCCTCGTCTCCGCGCTCCAGGCCGCGATCTTCGACGAGGTGCTGGCGCGGCGGCCGCGGCCGCTGCGCCGGCTCGAGGGCGGCGACGTGGCGGTGGTGCACGCGAGCGGAGGCCTGTTCGTGGTGGACGACGCGGCGCGCGAGCAGGCGCGGGCCGACGCCTTCGAGATCAGCGCCACCGGGCCCATCGTGGGCGGGCGCGAGCGCGCGCCCGGGGGCGGGGTGGCGCGCCGCGAGGCGGAAGCGCTGGCGCGCTTCGGCCTCGACGCCGCCGCGCTCGGCGCACCGCCCCGCGGTCTCCGACTGCGCGGCGCGCGCCGCGCGCTGCGCGTGCGGCCGGCGGAGATCGCCGTCGAGCCCGGCGGACCCCGCGAGGCCTGGCTGCGCTGCGTGCTCCCGCCGGGCAGCTACGCGAGCGTGCTGCTCGCGGAGCTCGCGACGCTCCTCGGCGAGTCCCTCGCCCTGGGCCCGGTGACAGGTCCGGAGGCCTCGCGTACCCTTGTCGCGCCAGACGGAGGGACTCCATGAAGATCGCCCGGGACGTGACCGAGCTCATCGGACGCACGCCGCTCGTCCGACTCAACCGTGTGACGCGAGGCGTCTCCGCCGAGATCGTGGCGAAGCTCGAGAGCCAGAATCCGCTCGCGAGCGTGAAAGACCGCATCGGGCTCGCCATGATCGAGAGCGCCGAGCGCGACGGGCTGATCCAACCGGGCAAGACCGTGATCGTCGAGCCCACCAGCGGCAACACCGGGATCTCGCTCGCCTTCGTCGCGGTGGTGAAGGGCTACCAGTGCGTGCTCACCATGCCCGATACGATGAGCCCGGAGCGTCGCGTCGTGCTGCGCGCGCTCGGCGCGAAGCTGGTGCTCACCGAAGGCGCCAAGGGCATGCGCGGCGCCGTGGAGAAGGCCAACGAGATCGCCGCGGACCTGCCCAACGCGTTCATCCCGCAGCAGTTCAAGAACCCGGCGAACCCGGAGGCCCACCGCAGGACCACCGCCGAGGAGCTGTGGGCCGACACCGACGGCAAGATCGACGCGCTCGTGGCCGGCGTGGGAACCGGCGGCACCATCACGGGCGTCGCCCAGGTGATCAAGCCGCGCAGGCCGTCGTTCCAGGCCGTCGCCGTCGAGCCCGAGACGAGCCCCGTGCTCTCCGGGGGCTCGCCCGGCCGCCACAAGATCCAGGGCATCGGCGCGGGCTTCGTGCCCGACGTCCTCGACATGAAGCTCGTGGACCAGGTGATCACGGTGAGCGACGACGCGGCCTTCACGATGGCGCGCCGGCTCGCGAAGGAAGAGGGCATCCTGTGCGGCATCTCGTCCGGCGCGAACGTGCACGCCGCGATCGAGTACGCCAAGCGCCGCGAGAACGAGGGCAAGCTCGTCGTGGTGATCATCCCGAGCTTCGGCGAGCGCTACCTGAACACGGATCTGTTCGCTCCCTACCGCTACGACGGGAGCGACGAGGTCTGAGCCGGGAGGACGCGGGCGCGCGCCTACTCCCGTTTCGCCGGACGCGGCCGCGCGTCGATCCGAGCGCGTGGCTGGCGCCGGGTGCGGTGGTGATCGGCGACGTGGTCATCGGTCCCGACTCGAGCGTGTGGTTCGGAGCGGTGGTGCGCGGCGACGTGCACCGCATCCGCATCGGCGCGCGCACGAACCTCCAGGATCATTGCGTGGTCCACGTGACGCGCGACCGCTTCGCCACGGAGATCGGAGACGAGGTGACC
>DASRUS010000338.1:0-2249 GCA_035687825.1 Myxococcota bacterium
ACTTGCGAGTCGGCCCCAGCTCGGCCGGCCTTGACGGGTCCGGCGCGCTCGTGATACGGCTCGCGGCAGGGGGGGATCTTGCCCCAATCCGACCAGAACGGCTCCGCCGGCGCGGGCCGGGTGCGCAGGCTGCCCGACGCCCTGGTGGACCAGATCGCCGCAGGCGAGGTGGTGGAGCGGCCGGCCTCGGTCGTGAAGGAGCTCGTCGAGAACGCCCTGGACGCCCGGGCGAGGCGCCTGCGCGTGGAGGTGCGGGGGGGCGGGATCGAGCTCGTCGCGGTGACCGACGACGGGACCGGGATGCCCCCCGAAGACGCGCGCCTGGCCCTGGAGCGCCACGCGACGAGCAAGCTTCGCGACGCGGCCGACCTCGCCCGGATCCGCTCCTTCGGCTTCCGGGGCGAGGCACTCCCGGCCATTGCAGCGGTCTCGCGCTTCCGGCTGCGGACCCGGGCCCGTGGCGCGGCGGAGGGGGTCGAGCTTCGCGTGGAGGCGGGCCGGGTGGTGGAGGAGCGGGCGGCAGGGGGGCCGGAGGGCACCCGTGTCGAGGTCGCAGACCTCTTCGCCGCGATCCCCGCCCGGCGCAAGTTCCTGAAGCACCCCGCCACCGAGTGGGGCCACGCGGCGGACTGGCTGGCGCGCGCGGCGCTGGCGCTTCCGGGGGTCCACTTCGAGATCCTGCGCGACGATCGGCCGGCCACGGTCTGGCCTGCGGCGAGCGAGCGCCTCGATCGGATCGCGGCGGTGCTCTCGGAGGCGGAGGCGGCGGCGTTCGTCCGGGTGGAGCGCGACGCGGGTGCGGACTCGCTCCTCGGCTACTTCGCCCGCCCGGACGCCCATCGCCCCACCGCCGCGGGGATCCACCTCTTCGTGAACGGTCGCCCGGTCCGCGACCGGCTGCTGCGCCACGCGCTCCTCGAGGCGTACCGCGACGTCCTCCCGCGCGGCCGCTTCCCGTCGGCCCTGGTCTTCCTCGCGGTGCCGCCAGAGTCGGTGGACGTGAACGTGCACCCCGCGAAGTGGGAGGTGCGTTTCGCGGACCCCCGACGCGTGCACGACCTCGTGCTCGCCGCCGCGCGGAGCGCCCTCGGCTCGCGGGCCTGGCTCGGGGCGCAGGAGACCGCGCCGGGGACCCCGCTGCGAGACGCGCTCCCGCCGGTCGCGCGGGATGCGTCGTCGGCGACGACCGACTGGCTCTTCGCCGGGAGCGCCGGCCCGCAGGCGCAGGCTGCAGAGCCGGCGGCCGCGCAGCCCGCGATCCGCTTCGCCGAGCTCCGCCTCCTCGGCCAGCTCCTCGGCACGTACCTCCTCGTGGAGGCCAAGGACGGGCTCCTCCTCGTGGATCAGCACGCCGCGCACGAGCGGGTGCTCTACGAGCGTCTGCGCGCGGCGTGGCTCGCGCAAGGCGTGGCGCGCCAGGCGCTCCTCGCCCCCGAGGTGGTGGAGCTCTCCGACCTCGCGAGCGCCGCCCTCGGCGCGGAGCTGCCCCTCGCGGCGCGCCTCGGCTTCGAGGTCGAGCCCTTCGACGCCCGGAGCGTGGCAGTCCGCGCGGTCCCCGCGCTCCTCGCGGGTCGAGATCCCGTGGGCCTCGTGCGCGGGCTCGCCGACGAGCTGGCCGAGGCCCGCTCCCTGGGCGCGACCCCGGCGGCGAGCTCGCGCCGCGTGGACCTCGCCGACCGCGCCCTCGCGACCCTCGCCTGCCACGCGGCGCGCACCGCGGGCGAGGTCCTCGACCCGCGCGAGCAGCGCGCGCTCCTCGACTCCCTCGACACGATCCCCTGGGCGCCGAGCTGCCCGCACGGCCGGCCCGTGGCGGTGGCGGTGCCGCTTGCCGAGGTAGAGCGGCGCTTCGGCCGGCGCTGAGCGGGCGGATGCCGCGTGCCCGCGCAGGCGGGCGGCGCTCGGGTCCCCGCTAACCTTCGGCGCATGTCCCTTGCCCACGTAGAGCGTCCCCCGGTCGTCGTGGTCGGCGGACCCACCGCGGCGGGCAAGAGCCGTGTCGCGATCGACCTCGCGCTGCGCTTCGAGGGCGAGATCGTGAACGCGGACTCGGTGCAGGTCTACCGCTACCTCGACGTGGGGACGGCGAAGCCGACGACCGAGGAGCGGGCGCGCGTGCCCCACCACCTGCTCGACGTCGTCACGCCGGACGTCCCCTACAACGCGGGGCGCTACCTGGGCGAGGCCCGCGCCGCGGCGCAGCGCGTCCACGCGCGGGGCCGGCTGGTGATCCTGGCGGGCGGCACCGG
>DASRUS010000339.1:0-8933 GCA_035687825.1 Myxococcota bacterium
GACCACGAAGGGCGCTGCGAGCGCGAAGAGCACGAGGATCGAGATGGCCTGCCAGTGCGAGCCGAGGACGCCGTAGAGCAGCGACTGCGCCGACAGGCCGAGCACGGCGCCGAGCGTCGTGACCACCGCCATCGCGCCGGCCGCGGTGGACCGGTACGACGTGGGAAACAGCTCCGTCGCGAAGGTGCGGAGCAGCACGCCCGCCGCCATGCCGGAGAACGTCATCGTGATCCAGAGCGGGGGCAACCAGGCGCCACTCCCGTTGTAGAAGGCCAGCACGAGCGGCGGGTGGAGCGCCAGGAAGAGCACTGCGAGGCGGCGGCGACCGAAGCGGTCGCTCCAGCGCCCGGCCAGCGTGTTCGCGAAGATCGCGAAGAAGCCGCCGACGAAGCCCAGGAGCGCGTAGTGCACGGGCTCCCAGCCGTGCGCCTCCTGCACGTACTTGGCCGCGAAAAAGCTGGCGGCGCGCTCCGCGAAGGCGAGCAGGAACGCGACGCCGCCGAGCGCCGCGGCGCGCTCCGGATAGACCCGCACGAGATCCGCGAGGGGGCGCAGGGCGTCGCGCAACGAGCCCGTGCCGGTGCGGGCGGCGGCGTGGCGCTCGAAGTGCGGCGTCTCGGGGAGACCGCGGCGCAGCACCGCGATCAGCGCGAGCGGCACCAGCCCCACCCCGTAGAGCGCCCGCCAGCCGAAGGGCAGCACGTCCACGAGGGAGAAGAGCGCCAGGGCGAGACCGTGTCCGCACAGCGCCAGGGCCGAGAGCGCGCCGATCCCCCAGCCCCTCGTGTCGGCGTCGAACTCCTCGGCCACCACCACGATCGCGAGCACGATCTCCGCGGTGACGAACGTGCGCGCCAGGAACTGGAGCGCCACGAAGGTCTCCGCGTTCGGCGCGAACGCGGTCGCGCCCGTGAGCAGCGTGTACGCCACGATCGTGACGAGGAGCAGTCGGCGGCGACCGAAGCGGTCCGCGGCGAGGGCGAGGAGCGAGGAGGGCAGGGCGCCGAAGATCACGATCGCGCCGAGCCAGCCCAGGCGATCCTCGGCGATGCCGAGCTCGGCCTGGATCTGCTTGAGCGCCAGCGAGAAGAGGCCGAGATCGTACTGGTCGAAGAGCGACGCGGCGGCCACGAGTCCCAGCACCCGCCACTGGCGCCGGGTCAACGCGGGCGGCCGGCCCAGGAAGGGCGCGTAGCGCAGCCAGCGCGGGACGTAGGCGCGGTCGTCGACCTCGGCCGGCGCGGGCGGCTGCCCGGGCGCGGCGTTCATCGGCGCGCGGCGCCGGTCGCGTCTCCGACGCTCCCGGGGCTCGGATCCGGGCGCCGGCCCCGGGCTCGCCCGTGCCAGAGCGCGGCGCCGAGCCCGCCGTGGATCGCGAGGCCCGCGACGGAGAGGCCGAAGCTCGGCCGCGCGTCGAGGGCGGCGCGCGCGGGATCGTCGGGGTCCACGAACACGGAGATCTCGCGGCCCACGGGATGCTCGGCGGCGAGGTGATCCGTGTCCCGGCGGCTGCGCAGCCGCGGCCGGTGGGTGTACACCGAGCTCTGCCGCGTCACTCCGTTCACTTCGTACTCGTACGCGAAGCGCCACTCGTTCTGCCGCGCGCCGCGCTCGGAGGCGACCACGCAGCCGGGGACGGGGCGCCAGCCCGCGAGGTCGCGCTGGAAGGCGAGCTCCGCGGCGTCGCCGGCGAGCCCGACGCCGAGCAGCGCCAGCGATCCCGCCGCGAACGCGCGCCCGCGCCGGCCCCCCGACGCCACCAGCGCCGCGAACACGGCGAGGGGGAGCGTCGTGAACCACGCCGCGAAGAGCCACACCGGGGCCGCGCTCATGCCGGGGCCGTCGCCGCGAGCGTCTCCGCCTCCGCCACGAGCTCGCCCAAGAGCGCGAGGCCGCCGTCCCAGAACTTCGGATCCGCGACGTCCACCCCGAGCTTCGAGAGCAGCCGGGGCGGCTCGTCGGAGCCGCCCGCGCGCAGCAGGTCGAGGTAGCGCGGCACGAACCCGGCGCCCTCCAGCTCCCAGCGTCGGACCAGCGCCAGCACGAGGAGCTCGCCGAAGGCATAGGCGTAGCAGTAGAAGGGGGAATGCACGAAGTGCGGGATGTACATCCACCACCAGCCGTAGTCGTCGCTGAGCTCCACCGCGTCACCGAACATCGGCCGGTTGGCGGCGAGCCAGAGCTCGTTCACGCGGGGCATGGGGAGCTCGCCCTCGGCGCGCCGCGCCGCGTGGATCGTCTGCTCGAAGCGCGTCATCACCACCTGGCGAAACACGGTGGCGAAGGCGTCCTCGAGCTTTCCGCAGAGCAGCGCGAGGCGCACGCGCGGATCCGATTCCCGCGCGAGCAGGCGGCGGAACACCAGCATCTCGCCGAACACGCTCGCCGTCTCCGCGGTGGTGAGCGGCGTATCCTGCTCGAAGAGCCCCTGCCCGCGCGCGAGGTACTGGTGCACGCCGTGCCCGAGCTCGTGCGCCACGGTCATCACGTCGCGCAGCGTCCCCGTGTAGTTCAGCAGCACGTACGGGTGCACGCTCGGCACCGTGGAGGCCGAGAACGCGCCGCCGCGCTTGCCCGGCCGCAGCTCCGCGTCGATCCAGCGTCGCTCGAAGAAGAGCCGCGCGATGCCGGCCAGGTCCGGCGCGAACTCGTGGTAGGCGTCGAGCACGATGCGCCGGGCCTCGTCGAAGCCGCGCGCGCCCTCGGCCCCCGGGATCGGGGCGTAGCGGTCCCAGTCGTAGAGGCGTTCGAAGCCGAGGAGCTTCGCCTTGAGGCGGTAGTAGCGCGCCACCAGGGGGAGCCCGCGCTCGCACGCCTCGAGCAGCGCGGCGACGGTCCCGGCGTCGACCTCGTTCGCGAGGTGACGCGCCGCCATGGGATCGGCGTAGTGGCGCGCGCGGTCGGTCACCGCCTTGTCCTGGACGAGCGTGTTGAAGATGAAGCCGAGGATCCGGGCGTTCGCGCGCAGGCCGGCGGTGAGACTCGCCGCGGCGGCGCGGCGCACCTCGCGCGCGGGGTCGTGGAGCCGCGCCAGCACCTCCTCCTCGCCGAGCTCGCGCTCCTTGCCCTCCACCGGCACGCGGAAGCGGATCGCGGCCATCACCTCGTCGAAGAGGCGGGAGAAGGCGCGCCGGCCCGTGTTCGCGGTCTCCTCGAGCAGGCGCTCCTCCGGCTCGGAGAGGAGATGGGGCCGATAGCGGCGCAGCGCGCGCAGGAAGTGACGCCGCCGGGCCAGCGCCGGATCCGCGAGCAGGCGCTCGGCGGGCGCGTCGGGGGCCGCCGCCCACTCGAGGGCGAAGAAGACGAGCTCGTTCTTGATCTCACTGCCGCGTTCCCGCACGCGCTGCAGGAGCGCGCCGTGACGGGGCTCGCTCGTGTCCGCGGCGAAGACGAGGCCCGCGTAGGCGGCGGCCTTCGCGAGCGGCTCCTCGAGGCGCTCGAGCTCGTCCAGCGCCTGCGCGAGCGACGCCGCGTCGAGGCTCGCGAGCCTGCCGCGGAAGCGTGCGGCGAAGTCGCGCGCCGCGGCGAGCACGGCGGCGAGGTCCGCGTCGAGGGCGGGATCGTCCGGGCGCGCGTAGAGGTCGCCGAGGTCCCAGCGCACGCCGGCCGCGGGCCCGGCGTCGAATCGCGCAGCCGCTTCGAGCGGTCGGGTGGATGCCATCCACGGACGATACCCTAGGTCCGTGGTGCGTCCCGACACGATCCTGCACGCCGACATGGACGCGTTCTACGCGTCCATCGAGCAGCGCGACCACCCCGAGCTGCGCGGGAAGCCCGTGATCGTCGGGGGTCTCTCGAGCCGCGGCGTCGTCTCCGCGGCGAGCTACGAGGCGCGCGCCTTCGGCGTGCACTCCGCGATGCCGAGCGCGGAGGCCCGCCGGCGCTGCCCGCACGGCGTCTTCCTGCGCGGCGACATGGCGCGCTACCAGCGCGAGTCGAAGCGCATCTTCGCGATCTTCGAGCGCTTCACGCCCCGCGTGGAGGGGATCTCCCTGGACGAGGCCTTCCTCGACCCGAGCGGCACGGGGCGGCTCCACGGGCCGCCGGGCGAGGTCGGGCGCCGGCTGCGCGCGGCGGTGCGCGAGGAGACGGGTCTCGCGGTCTCCGTCGGGATCGCACCCGTGAAGATGGTGGCGAAGATCGCGAGCGACTGCGCCAAGCCCGACGGCCTGCTGGAGGTGCGCGCGCCGGAGGTGCGGGCGTTCCTGGATCCGCTCCCCGTGCGGCGCATCTGGGGCGTGGGTCCGGTGGCGGGCCAAAGGCTGGCGCGCGCGGGCTTCCACACCCTCGGCGATCTCGCCCGGGCCCCGGAGCCGGAGCTGCGCGCCGCGCTCGGAGCCTGGGGCCTCGAGGTGGCGCGGCTCGCGCGGGGCGAGGACCTGCGCGACGTCGAGCCCTGGCGCGAAGCGGTCTCGCTCAGCGAGGAGAGCACGTTCGACGTCGACGTGAAGGAAGCGGACCGCCTCGTGGCCGCGGTCGTGACCCACGGCGAGGCGGTGGGGCGTCGGCTCCGCAGGAGCCGACTCGCGGCCCGCACGGTCGTCCTCAAGCTCAAGCTCGCCCGCCGCGCGGGGCCGGGGGCGCGCGGCTTCCCGCTCGTCACCCGGCGCGCGACGCTCGCCGAGCCGACGGACGACGGCGCCGCGATCTCCGTCGCGGCCCGCGCGCTTCTCGAGCGCTGGGGAATCCCCGAGCCGGTGCGCCTCGTGGGCGTGGGAGTCACGAACCTCGTTCCTGCCGACGAGGCCCAGCTCCCGCTCTTCGAGCCCGGCGGTGGGAGCGCGCGCCGGGTGCGTCTCAACCGCGCGCTCGACGAGATCGCGCGGCGTTTCGGGCGCGGCGCCCTCGTGCGCGGGATCGAGGAGCCCGTGGAGCGCGCCGGCCTCACCTCCCAGATCAAGCGCGGCGAGGAGGATCCGGACTCCGAGGCGTGAGGCCACCGCTCGCCGCCGTGACGCAGCGCCGACCCCCGGCATCCGAGACCCCGAAGGAGGATCGCCATGCGACGGACGTGGTGGAGCTTCCCGAGCGCTGCCTCGGCTTCGAGCGCGCCTTCCTCGTGCGCGATCCCGACGGCCACGCCCTGCGCTTCGCGGAGCCGTAGGGGACGCCGGAGGCGGGCAAGGGCGTGCTGGAGTGAGTTCGGCCCGGTCGGTCGAGACGGATGGCTTGCGTCCTCTCCGCTCGGCGTCGAAGCCCGAAGCACGCCCGCGCAGCGAGCCGCAGGCGAGCGGAGTCAAATCGGGTGGCTCTTGCCGAAGCCGAAGACGCGCATCGGCGGAAGGTTCAGGAGCTCCGTCTCCACGCGCGCCGGGCCGAACACCTCGCGCCCCAGCAGCTCCACGCGGTCGCGCACCTGGTAGGCGACGAAGCGGCCCTCGGGCGCGAGCGCCGCGTGCACCGCGCGCAGGATCGAAACGGCCACGTCCCGGGGCATCGTCGAGAACGGGATCCCCGAGAGGACCAGGTCCGGCGCGGGCAGGGCAAAGAGCTGGAGCGCGTCGGGCAGGTCGGTGGCGCTTCCCTCGTACACGCAGAGCCGCGGGTCCGAGACCGTCTGGCGCAGGAGCTGCGCGAAGCGCGGGTTGATCTCGATGGCGAGGAGCTTCGCGTCGGGGCGCATCGCCCGCAGCACCGCGCGGGTCGTGCCGCCGGTGCCCGGGCCGAGCTCGACGAGGGTGCGCGCCTCGCTCACCGCCGCGAAGCGCACCACGCGGCGCTCGAGGAAGCGGGAGCTCGGGATGATCGAGCCCACCTCGCGCGGACGCTTCAGGAAGCCCTGCAGGAAGAGGATGCGGGGATCGGCGCGATCGGGTCGTCGCGCGGTGGCAGCCATGGTCGGGCTAGGTACCGCTTCACGCGTCGCGGTCAAGAGGCGTTCTGCCTCAATCGTAGAACGCGTCGATTTCCCAGCGGCCGGCGATCCGGTCGAGGCGCAGCCGCACGACGAGACCGTCCTCGGTCTCCACGTCGAAGTGGTCGAAGGCGAAGCGTCGCTCCGGGCACCACCAACCTCCGCTCGTGCGCCAGGGGCCCGCGGCCCGCACGACCCTTCCGTTCGCGAGGGCGCTCCGCACCCGCTCGGGCTGACCGTGGCTCGCCTGCACCTGGGCGGGGAGCGGGGGGCGCAGGGCGCGCACGGCGAGCGAGGTCCTTTCGCGATCGCCGGGAGCAGGGGTCGGTCCGTTCGACCTCGCCGGCGCGGAGCGGTGCGCTTCGGCAGACGGGGATCCAGATCTGGGTGCGAAAGGGACCATCTCGAAGACGTGCGGGCGCCAGTCGTCGAGCACGCGCGGCGCTCCCACGCGCCCTCGCCCGCAGAGCACCTCGAGCTCGGCGAGGAGCCGCTCGAGGCGCGCGGGTGCGGGCCCGGCGGGTCGGAAGAGGTCGAGCTGATCGCGGCGCGGCGCGCGTCCTTCGAGGCGCACCGCGATCCGCTCCACGGGGGCGGGCGGGGGTCTCTCCTCGACGCAGAGGAGTACCAGGCGCAGCACGGTCCGCAGCTCGAGCGTGGGCGCCGCGAGGCCGAGGCGCCGGTCGTCGCTGCCGCCTCCGAGGAGGGCGAGGGAGAGGAAGAGGTCGCCGCAGGCGAGGCCGCGCACCTCGAGGCGCTCGAGCAGCCGCGAGAGGATCCCGCGCAGCACGAAGGCGAGGGGCTCGAGGCTCTCCACGGGAAACTCGAGGTCGGAGGCTTCTTCCAGGAGCCCGTCGGGGACGGGGGCGAGGGGGGGCTCCCGGGCCTCTCCCCGCGCCGATGCACGAAGCTCGAGGGCGGCGGGGCCGAGCCGGGTGGCGAGGGCGGCGGAGGGCAGGCGCGCGAGCTCCCCCAGGCGCCGGACGCCGAGGCGGCCCAGCGCCCCGGCGAGGTCCGCGTCGGGGGCGAGGAGGTCGAGGGGCAAGGGCGCGAGGAAGCGGGCGTCGCCGCCGGGAGGCACGATCTCGACGCCTCCGCTCCCGGGCAGGGCGAGGGAGCGAGCGGCCACGAGGGACACGTTGCGCGAGTCGGCCAGGGCGATGACGGCGGGCAGCCCGAGCCGTTCGGCCCGGCCGAGGAGGGCCCCGGCAAAGCCCGCCTCGCTGCCGAAGAGCCGGTCGATGCCCGTGGCGTCGAGGAAGACGGCCGCCTCGCCGGCGTGGAGGCCCGAGACGCGGGGCGCCTCCTCGATCCGGGGAGAGGCCGAGAGGGCGACGTCGCGGAGTGCGCTCCGCGCGGCTCCTTCCAGCGAGGGGGAGGCGACGCGCACGTGCAGGCGCGCGCAGAGCGAGCGGGCCTGGGCCACCGAGCAGAGCGGGCGCACGCCGGCGCGGGCGGCCTCGCCCGAGACGCCCACGACCTCGGCCCGGGGATCGGGTCCCGAGATGATGGCCAGCGGCTCGCCCCGCAGCTCGGGGTGCGCGCGAAGCTCGGCGGCGACGAGGAGGTCGGGGACGAGGAGGCAGGCGATGCGGGTCATGCCGCGCACGACGGAAGGCGGAAGGCGGCCACCCGGTGCGCGGGGCCGAGGCGGTTGCGCACGAGCTGGAGGCGTCCGTCGAGCCCCTCGAGGAGCGCGGGGGTCTCGGAGAAACGCGGCCGCGCGGGGTCGAGCTCGACGCTCTGCGCCGCGAAGGTGCCCGCGAGCCGCCGCGCGCCGAGCACGACGAGGCTCGTCCGGCTCGCCGCGGCTGCGCGCACGAGGCGCGGCCAGACGGAGCCTGGCACCGCGCCGCCACGGGCTTCGGCGAGATCCAGGAGCACCAAGGCGAAGCCCCGGGCTTCGAGCAGCCGCTCCACGCTGCGCAGCGCCGCTCGGATCGCCTCGGCCCCCCCCCGAGGCGTGCGCACCCACAGGAGCCGCTCGAGAGCGACCCCCGCCGCCTCGGCCGAAGGCGGATCGAAGGCGTCGGAGCCGTCCACGACCGCGGCGCACTCTCCGGCCCGGGTGGCCGTGGCGAGGAGTGCCAAGGCGAGGGAGGTGCGGCCCGAGCCGGCAGGGCCGGCGATCTCGCCGAGCCCGCCGCGCGGGAAGCCGCCGCCGAGGGCGCGGTCCACCTCGTGGAGGCCGGTGGGCGAGCGGGCGAGGGGCTCCTCCGGCGCCGAGGCGCGGCGCAGGCGGGCTCCGAGGTCGCGCAGCAGGGCATCGACGCGCACGGGCGCGGCCCGCGCGGGACCCGGGACAGGGGGCATGGGGAGATTTTCGCTCTAGATTCGCTCCCCCGTCAAGCCGACCCGAGTCCGGCTAGACTGACGCGCGTGCGTCTGCTCCACACCATGCTCCGCGTGAAGGACCTCGACGCGTCGCTGCGCTTCTGGACCGAGCATTTCGAGATGAAGTGCCTTCGCCGCCGGGACTACCCCGAGGGCCGCTTCACGCTCGCCTTCGTCGGCTACGGCGACGAGTCGGACCACACGGTGCTCGAGCTCACCCACAACTGGGGGCGGAGCGACTACGACCTCGGCGACGCCTTCGGGCACGTGGCGATCGGCGTGGACGACATCCACGCCACCTGCGAGCGGCTGCGCGCCGCGGGGGTGAAGATCACGCGCGAGCCCGGCCCGATGAAGCACGGCACGACGGTGATCGCCTTCGTCGAGGATCCGAACGGGTACAAAGTGGAGCTCATCCAGCGCTGACCATCCGGTGGAGCTCGAGACGCCGGCGCCGAGGGGTCGTCGCTCCATGCCTCGCGCGCCAACAGACTTGGGTGTCACTTTCGCGGAGCACGTGTCTGGGCAGTCCTGCCGAAGCACGTGGCGCGCTGCGGGTGACTTCCGCGCCGACCCCTCGCCACCGGCGCCCGCGCACGGGGCTACCCCTGCTCCGGCAGGATCCTCACCCTGCGCCCCTCGATGCGCAGGCGGCCCGCGGCGAACAGGCGCACCGCCTCGGGGATGAGCCGGCGCTCCACGGCCTGCACCCGCGCGGCGAGCGTCTCGGGCGTGTCGTCGTCGA
>DASRUS010000340.1:0-2606 GCA_035687825.1 Myxococcota bacterium
GCCCTGCGCCGCAACTACGAGCGGCTGGCGGAGGCGGCGCCCCGGTTCGTGCGCGTGGACGCGAGCCAGCCCCTGGACGCCGTGGTCGCCGACGCGAGCGCAGCGATCTGCGAGTTCGCGGCGCGCCGGGGACGCAAGCCCCTCGCCGAAGGCGGGCAAGCGCGTGCTGGTGGCACCGGGCCCGGTCTGTGAGGAGCTCCGCGCCACACAGGATGCAAGTTGCCGGTCGAAGCCTCGAGCACGCGCGCGCAGCGAGGCGCAGCCGAGCGGAGTAAACCGGCAAGCGCGTGCTGGCGGCACTGGGCCCGAACTGTAGGGAACTCCGCGCTACAAGGATGCGAGTTGCCGGTCGAAGCCTCGAGCACGCGCGCGCAGCGAGGGCGCAGCCCGAGCGGAGTGAAACTAAACGGAAACTAACGGGATCGTCACCAGCCCGGTGGCGAATCGGAACCCTCCGCCCCTACCGTCCGCCCCGTGATGTGGTGGATCAGCATGGCGGTGTTGGGCGAGGTGGTGCTGGGCGTGCTCTTCGTGGCGGCGCTGCAGGCGGCCGCGAGGGCCGACCGCCAGCTCGCGAAGAGGGACGGGCTGGCCGAGAGCCGACAAGCCGCGTAGGCCAGGAAGCCGGTCCGCTCCCGCCGCTCGCGTTCGCGCGCCGCCGCAGCCGCAGCGGAGCGGACGACGACGAGCCCCCCCGAGCGATCGGCGACGAAGACGTGGTCGTTCGCGACGGCGAGCGCGTCGGCCGATCCCCAGGTGTCGAACAGGTTCGCCGTACGCGGGCTCGTGCGATCCGAGACGTCCACGACCCAGAGCCCCGACTGCTCCGTCGCGACGAAGGCCGTGTCTCCCACCACCTCGACGCTCCGCGCGTAGTGCTCCCCGTTCGCGCCGAGCTCCACGGGCGCGCGCGGATTCGAGACGTCGAGGACGCGGAGCCCCGCACCGCCCGCCGCGAGGTAGAGCGTGTCGCCCGCGACGACGAGGTCGCTCACGTCGTTGGGCGCGGAGACGCTCGCCAGCAGGGCGGGCGCGAGGGGATTCGAGACGTCGAGGACGCGCAGATCCTCGCCGGAGCCCACGTACGCGATGCCGCCCGCGACCTCGACCACCCGGTCGCGCGACGGCGTCGCCACGACGGCGAGCGGCGCGAGGTTCGTGGGATCGCTCGGATCGAGGATCCAGAGCCCCGCGCCTCCGGCCGCGACGAAGACGAGGCCGTTCGACGTCGCGACGTCGCTGGCGTCGCGGAGCTGCGGATAGCCCCCGAGCCGGCGCGGGGCGCTCGCGTCCGTGACGTCCACGATGGAGACGCCGCCCTGCTCCTCGACGACGTACGCGCGGCCGCCCTCGACGGCCAACCCCTCGAGGGGGCTCGCCGCGGCGAGCCGGCCGAGTACGCGCGGGGCACTGGGCGCGGAGATGTCGGCGATCTGGAGGCCGGACGCCGAGGCCAGGTACGCACGGTCGCCTGCCACCCGGAGCGCCCGCACCGCTCCCGCGGGCGTGTAGGCGCCGAGCGCGACGGGCGCCAGCGGGTCCGCCACGTTCAGCACGCGCAGCCCGCCGCTGCGCAGGCTCACGTAGGCGTGGCGGCGGTCCACGTCGAGGGCGATCGCCGAGTCCCAGACGTCGAAGCTCGCGACCTCCCGGGGCGCGCGCGGATCGGAGACGTCCGCGACGCGGAGCCCTCCCCAGTAGTCCGCCACGAAGGCGTGGCCGCGCTCGACGCGCACCGCCCACGCCGATTCGAGGGTGCCGAGGGCGCCCACCTCCACCGGAGCGAGCGGGTTCGAGACGTCCACGATGCGCAGCCCCGCCTCGCTCGCGGCGAGGAAGGCGTAGGAGCCGGCGACGTCGATCCCGAGCGCGGCCTTGCGCGTGTCGAGCTGCGCCACCTCCACGGGGCTCGCGGGATCCGAGACGTCCACGACGCGGAGCCCCGCGCGCTCGCCCGCGACGAAGGCGTACGATCCCGAGACCACGACCGCGGAGGCGAAGCCCTTGGTGCGCACGCGGCCGAGCTCGACGGGGGCGCTCGGGTTCGAGACGTCCACCACCACGAGCCCCGCGCGCCCCGCGGCGACGTAGGCCGTGGCTCCGACCACCGCGACGCCGAGCGCAGGGCTCGCGGAGGCGAGCGCGCCCACCTCGACGGGCGCGCGCGGGTCCGAGACGTCCACCACGCGCAGGCCCGATCCCTCCGCGGCGAGGAACGCGTGGCCCGCGTCCACCGCCACGCCGCGCACGAGCGAGGCAAGCGGAGCCGTGCGCGCCGCCCGCACGGGAGCGCTCGGGTCCGAGAGGTCGATCACGGAGAGCGCCGGACCCTCCCCGGCGAAGGCCCAGCTCCCGCGCACCGCGACCGCGCGGATGAAGCCGCCGGTCTGACCCACGAGGTCGAGGACCCCGGCCTGCGAGGCCACGGTCTTCTTGGGCTCGAGCGGCGCCTCGCGCGGGTGCGCGCGGGCGGGGGATCCCGCGGCGAACGCCGCAGCCACGCCGAGTAGAGGGAGGAGGAGGGTCCGCGCCAAGGGCTTCGTTTCCCGCGTCTGCTGGAGCGCTCCCATCCTAGCAGGGTGCCACCGGCAACAGATGCGCAATTC
>DASRUS010000341.1:0-2099 GCA_035687825.1 Myxococcota bacterium
GTGCGCCAGCGGCGGTGGGTCCAGGCCCACTGGTCGGGCGCCTCGCGGATGGCGTCCTCGATGACGCGCGTCATGCGGCGCACGTTCTCGCGCACGGCGCCCTCGGGATCGCCCCCGGCGGGCTCGAGGTCGAGGGCGGGCAGGCAGCGCATGTGATGGCGATGGCTCTCGCCCCGGCGGAACACGAACACGGGCAGCACCGGGGCGCCCGTGCGCATGGCGATGCGCGCGGGGGCGTCGCGCGTCGAGGCGAGCCGCGAGAAGAAGGGCACGAAGACGCCCTCCCGGCGCGGCGTGTCCTGGTCGAGGGTCATCGCGACGACGCGCCTCTCGCGCAGCGCGCGCAGCACGCCGCGCGCCGCCGACCCGCGCGGGATCGTCGTCGTCCCGTGCAGCTCGCGCCAGCTTCGCAGCGTCGCTTCGAGGTCGGGTCCGCGCTCGCGGTAGACGATCGTGATCGGGAAGCCGCGCAGCGCCATGGCCACGGCGAGGAGCTCGAAGTTGCCGAAGTGCGCGGTGAGCGCGATCACGCCCACGTCGGGCGCCGCCGCGCGCGCGGCGTGGAAGTGCTCCATGCCCTCCACGCTCACGACGTCCTCGACGTTCTCGGGGGTCAGACGCTCGAGGAAGGCGAGCTCCGCGACCCCGCGGCCCAGATTCGCGAAGCTCCGCTCCAGGACCTCGCGGCGGCGCGCCTCGCTCCACTCCGGGAACGCGATGCGCAGGTTCACGAGGGCGTCCTGCGTGCGGACGAGCCCGAGGCGCGCCCAGGTCCGGCCGAGCGCGCCTCCCCAGGCCACGGCGCGCGTCCGGTCCAGACGGCCGGCGAGCCCGAGCAGGGTCTGCGCGGAGCGCGCGACGGCGACCTCGCGGAGGCGCTTCCAGGACAGGGGGGACTGGACGGCCGCGCCGGTCGGACGCGCGCGAGACTTCAGGTCTCGAACCAGGACCGCTCCTTCTCCTCGAGCTCGGCGAACACCTCGCGGTCGACGGCGCGGAACCGCGCGAGCGCCTCGTCGAAGCGCTCGGGGGTGCCGGCTTCCTTCGCGAGCTGGCGGCCCTCGTGGCGGATCCAGTCCACGTGCCAGCCCTCGTCCTTCGTCACCTGGCGCAGGACCTCGCGGGTGCGCTCGGGGACGTCCTCGCGCTTCAGGTGCTCGGTGTAGCGGCGCAGCGCGCGCTGCTCCACGACGACGGTCAGCGCGAGCATGTCGATCAGGTTCCGCACCACGCCCACGCGCTTGCCGAGGCGCGTCTGGTAGCCGTCCTCGATCTCGACGGGCGTCGCGCCGAGCTCCTTGATGAGCTGGGTCCACAGCCAGGCGTGGCGCGTCTCGTCGCACAGGTGCTCGGAGAGCATCGTCTGCGCGTTCGGGTCCTTCCACCAGCGGAGCAGGCGGTAGAGAAGCCCCGAGCCGTGGATCTCGCCGTCGCGGTAGTAGGAGTAGAGGAGGACTTCCTGCTCGGTGGGAAGCTCGGACATGGGTCCTCTCCTGCGGGGGGAGGCCCGGGTGGGCACAGGGCGGCCAGCATAACCACCCGCCCGTGGGGGAGCCACGCCCGCCCCGCGTGCGGCGCCCTTTCCTAGACGTCCTCGCGCCGGCGGGTCACGCGCACGCCGGCGTGGTCGAGGACGCCGGCGATGGGCTTGGGCTTGCGGACCGTGACCGTGACCGCCTCGGCGTCGAACTTCCCGAGCACGGCCCGCGCGATGCGCTCGGCGAGCGCCTCCACGAGCTTGTGCTCCTGGTTCGCGGCCACGTCCTCCACCACCTCGAAGATCCGCTTGTAGTGGAGCGTGTCGCGGATGCGGTCGCTGCGCCCCGCCGCGCGGAGATCGCGCTCCACCTCGAGGTCGAGGAGGACCGGGCGGCGCATGCGCCGCTCCGCCGCGGTCACGCCGAGCGCGGCGGGGATCTGGATGCCCTCGAGCAGGATCACGTCGGGCACGTTTGTTTCCTCCGCTCGCCTTCGGCTCGCTGCGCGCCCGTGCTCAAGGCTCCGCCGGTCGACCTCGAGGATACGTGCTGCTGAAGCCTTGAGAGACCGGGTCCAGCTCCGGCCAGCACGGGCTTGCCCGGCTTCGCCGCCCGACTTCA
>DASRUS010000342.1:0-3947 GCA_035687825.1 Myxococcota bacterium
CGCCCCGCCGCGACGTGGATCGGGATCCGCTCCCCTGGCGCGAGGACGCGGGCGCGATCGAGCACGACGAAGCGCCCGCGCCGCGTCACCTCGTCGCCGCGCCAGAGCGCGCGCACCGCGTCGAGGGTCTCGTCGAGCCAGCCGATGCGCTCCGCGGCGGGCGGGAGCGGAAGGCCGAAGCGGCGGTCGGCGGGCTGCCCCCCGATCGAGACGAAGAACCGCACCCGCCCCGGGTGGAGGCGCGCGAGGGTCGCGGTGGCTTGGGCGAGCCTGGCCGCGTTCCAGTGGTGGACCAGGCGGATCGAGGCGATCTCGATGCGCTCGGTGCGCGCCAACAGGTTTGCCGTCACGACGAGCCCGTCGAGCACCTCGGCGTCGGGGCGGCTCGGGAGCTGCGAGACGTCGCCGTCCACGAAGACCGCCGCGAAGCCCAGTTGCTCGGCGAGCCGCACGAGCTCGAGGAGCGGTTCGAAGGGGATCGCGTGCCAGCCGAAGGCGACGGCGAGCTTCAACGGAGCCGGCCCACGTGATGGGCGGCGTGCAGGAGCGCCAGCGCGCTCTTCGCGTCGCGGAGCTCCCCGCTCCAGACGAGCTCGAGGGCGCGGTCGAGGGACATCTCCACCACCTCGATCACCTCGTCCTCGTCGTGGCGCGGGGGGACCTCTGCCAGGTCGAAGGCGGCGAAGAGGTGGATCACCTCGTCCGTGAAGCCGGGCGTGGTCCAGATGGAGCCGAGCCGCACCAGGCGCCCCGCGCGGCGCCCCGCCTCCTCTTCGAGCTCGCGGGCGGCGCACGTTGCCGGGGCCTCGCCGTCGAGCTTGCCCGCGGGCACCTCGAGGATCGTGCCGCCGGCGGCGTGGCGGAACTGGCGGAGGAGGAGCACGTCGCGCTCGCTCGAGAAGGGCACCACCGCCGACGCGCCCGGGTGGCGCACCACGTCGAGGAGCACGCGGCGGCCGTTCGGCAGCTCGACCTCGTCCACCCAGACGGCGATGGAGCGGCCCCGGTACGCGAGCGTGCTCCGGCTCACGACGCGCGCACCGCGCGCGGGCGCGCGATCCGCTTCCGCGCCGGGCTGCGCGTGAACGCGCGACCGTCGCGGCTCTCGGGCCACGGGCAGTCGGGGCGCAGGGGGCAGCCTTCGCAGCGCGGGCGGCGCGCGTCACAGCAGACGCGCCCGTGATGGATGATCTGGTGGGAGTAGAGGGTCCAGCGTGGGCGCGGGACGAGCTCCATCAGATCCTGCTCGATCCGGACGGGGTCGTCGTGCGGCGTGAGCCCCAGCCGTCCGTTCACGCGGATCATGTGCGTGTCCACGGTGAGCCCGGGGACGTCGAAGGCGTTGCCGAGGACGACGTTCGCGGTCTTGCGCGCGACGCCGCGCAGCGTCAGGAGCTCCTGCATCGTGCGCGGCACCTCGCCGCCGAACCTCTCCACGATGTCGCGCGAGGCCGCCAGCAGCGACTTCGCCTTCTGGCGGTAGAAGCCGGTGCGTTGGATCAGCTTCTCGAGCGACCCGGGGTCCGCGTCGGCGAGGGCGGCCGCCGTGGGAAAGCGTCCGAACAGCGCGGGCGTCACCTGGTTCACCATCTTGTCCGTGCACTGCGCCGAAAGGATGGTCGCCACGAGCAGCTCGAAGGCGTCGCGGTGGTGCAGCGCGCAGTGCGCGTCGGGGTACGCCTTCCCCAGGCGCTGCAGGATGCGCCGGGCGCGCGCCTTGCGCTCGGCCAGGCTTTCGCGACGCATGGGGATCCTCGCTCGCGGACGGCGCGGGGCAGGGTACCCTGCGCGCCGGGTCGGGCAAGCGCGCGGGGAGGCTGTGTTCACGGTGGGAACGAAGCTCCTCGAGCGCATGCTGACGATCTCGCGGAGCGCGGGCGGCGGCGATCTCGAGGGGAGCTTCCTGCCGGGTCGTCCGCCCCAGGTGGGCGGCGCGGTGATCGCGCCGCCGCATCCGCTCTACGGTGGGAGCATGGACTCCCCCGTCGCGAGCGAGCTCGCCTGGGCGTGCGCATCCGCCGGAATCCCGTCGCTGCGCTTCAACTGGCGCGGCGTGGGAGCGAGCGCGGGCGAGGCGACCGGGGACGCGGCGGCCGCGGACGAGGACTATGCCGCGGCGCTGGCGCACCAGAAGGAGAGCGTCGCCGGACCCCTCGTCGCGTGCGGCTACTCCTTCGGCGCCTGCGCGGCGGCGCGCGCGGGGTCGCGCGAGCTGCGCGTGCGGCGCCTCGTGCTCGTGGCGCCTCCGCCGTCGCTCCTCGATCGCGCCGCGCTCGCCGCGTTCGCGGGCCGCGCGCTCGTCGTCGTCGGGGCCGGGGATCGGATCGCCCCCCCGCGCGAGCTCGAGGCGATCGCGTCGGACGCCCAAGTGCGCCTGCACGTGATCGCCGAGGCGGATCACTTCTTCGGCGCGGGCCTCGCGGAGCTCGGTCGGATCGCTCGCGAGTGGCTGGGCGGTACCTGATCGCTACGGGGCCTTCCCGAGCACCACCCGGAAGCGGCTCCCGCCCTCCGGCGCGTCCTCCACGGCGATGGATCCCCCGGCCTCCTCCACGATGCGCTTCGAGATGGCGAGGCCGAGACCCCCGGGCCGATCCGCCCGGGTGCTGAAGAAGGGCTCGAAGATCCGCTCGCGGAGCGCGGGCGGCACGCCGGGGCCCGCGTCCTCCACGGCGATCTCGATCGCGGAACCGCGCTCGCGGGCCGCGAGGCGCACGCGGGCGCCGGCGGGAGAGACCGCGAGGGCGTTGGCCAGGAGGTTCAGCACCACCTGGCGCAGCGCGTCGACGCGGATCGCCGCCGGCGCCAGCGTCTCGGCCGCATCGACCTCGAGCTCCACCCCCGCCCGGGCGGCGCCGTGCGAGACGAGGCGCGCGAGGGCCGCCAACGTCGGCGCCACCGGCGCGCTCGCGTCCCCGGCGCCGACCTCGGCGGGGCGCGCGTGCTCGAGCACGAGGTCGAGGAGCCGCTCCACGCGGCGCAGCTCCTCGCCCGCCACCTCGAAGAAGCTCTGGCGAAATTCGGGGTCGTGGGCTCGGTCGGGCAGGAGCTGGAGGAAGGTCTTCACGGAGACGAGCGGGTTGCGGATCTCGTGGACGATCTCGGCGACGCGCTCGCCGAGCGCCGCGAGCCGGTCGATCCGTCGCACTTCGGTGTCGAGCTTTGCCAGCCGCTGCGCGGCGAGCGCCGCGCCCGCCGGGAGGGCGAGGCGCTGCGCGGCGGCGTCGAGCGCCGCGAGCGTGCGCGGCCGCACGCGGCCGGCGGGATCGCGCGCGCCTCCGGCGAGCAGGACCGCGACGGGCCCGAACGCCCCGGCGCGGACGCACGCGGCGGCTGCGAGGCCGGGCTCGCGCGGCAGCCCGGCGAGGGAAGGACCGACGACCGCCGCGCCGAGGTCGGTCGCGCGCGGGAGTCCTTCGAGCGCGCGGAGCGCGGCGTCCGCCGGCGCGAGCGTACACGGACCGTCCCAGCGCGCGGCGAGGACGAGCGGTCGGCCCTCCGGGTCGCGGCTCCAGGCGGCGACGCGCTCGCAGCCCGTCTCGTCGGCGAGCTGGCTCACGGCCCGGGCGAAGAGGGTCTGGAGATCGGGATCCGCGGCCAGCCACGACATCCTCGGCGCCGCGCCGTCGCGTGCCGGCGCGACGGGCGTCGGAGCGGTCGTCGCGATGCGCTCGTCCCCCACCGGCCGTGTTGCTACGCGGCAGCGCCGCGGCTGTCAACTGGCGGAGGAGAGCGCCGAGTGCCGAGGGGGTCGGCGCGAATGACTCGGCCGCCAACCGAACGCTTGCCAGGACGAGCAGCTCGTCCGCGCAGATGCGTCGCCTCATGCCGTGGCCCGTGGCGGCCTGCGTTTTACTTCGCGCCGGCCCCCTTGGCGCCCCGCGCCGGGGTCTTCGCGGCGTCAAGCTCGACTCAGGCCGTCGCGCTGGGTCCCGTGCTGCGCTCGC
>DASRUS010000343.1:0-8181 GCA_035687825.1 Myxococcota bacterium
GCGCGCACCGAGGAGGAGCACGAGTGCGACGACGGCGCCGCGGCCCAGAACGCCCACCTCTCAGGCTCCGCGCAGCCGGTGCAGGAGCACGGCCGTTGCGGGGAGCAGGAAGGGCCGCACCACGAGCGTGTCGATCAGCACGCCGATCGTGATGCCGATCCCCACCTGCTCGAGGAAGGCGACCCGCGAGACGGCGAGGGCCGCGAAGGTGCCCGCGAGCACGAGACCGCAGGAGGACACCACGGGCCCCGTCGCCTCCACCGCGCGGGCGACGGCCGCGTCGAACGGGAGGCTGCGCGACTCCTCGCGCGCCCGGCCCAGCACGAAGATCCCGTAGTCGGCGCCGATGGCGACGAGGAGCACGAAGAGGAAGAAGGGCGCCTTCCAGTCCACGCCCGCCCAGAGCCCCGCGTCCGCCAGGGCGCGGAGCGCGCCGAGCGCGGCGAAGTAGGAGGCGAGGATGAAGGCGGTGATCGCGAGGGGTGCGGCGAGATCGCGCAGCAGCACGACCAGCAGCACGAAGACCCCCGCCACGATCCAGAGGTCGAGCTTTGCCCGGTCGGCGCGCACGCTGCGTGCGAGATCGGCCGTGATCGCGGTGGCCCCCTCCTGCCACACCCGCGTGTCGGGGCGGCCGAGGGCCTCGAGGAGCACGGGAGCGCGTACCGCCAGATCCTCCACCAGCGCCACGGCCTCGGGGGAGCTCGGCGCGGCCTCGAGCTCGAGCTCGAAGCGCGCGGCCCGGCCGTCGGGGCGCACGTAGTGGTCGAGGGCGCGCGCGAGCTCCGGGCGCCCCGCCACGTCGTCGGGCAGGAGGGCCAGGCGGTCGAGCAGGCGCGCCGCACCCGGCGTGGTCTCGAGCTCGTCCAGCCGCGTCTCGATCCGGGCGATTCCCTCGCGCAGCGCGTCCGCGCCCAGCCGGCCACTGCTCACCCCGGCCTCCAGCTCGCCGAGCTTCGCTTCGAGCCCCCCGAGGTCGCGGCGCGCGGCGTCGAAGCGTCCCGGCGCGAAGGCGCCGAGCAGCGAGCGCTCCTGCTCCGCAGCGACCTCCGATTCCTTGGCCGCGAGCTCGCTGCGTCCGCGCCCGACCTCTCGGCGTGCGGCGGCCAGGCCGGCGGCGAGCTCGCCCGCGCCCGCCCCCGCGCGGCCGAGGCCTTCGCGCAGCCGGGCGAGCTGGCTCTTCAGCGTGGCGGCGGCGAGGGGCTCGCCCTCGCCCGTGGGCCGCGTCGCGCTCCACACGCGCGCGACGCCCGGGCGCGCGTCGAGGAGCTTCGTCAGCTGGTAGAGCGCGTCGAGCCCATCGGTCGAGCGCAGGCTCGGGGCCGAGGCAGGCGACTCGACCACGAGCGTCAGCGGCGAGACCTGCTTCGGGTCGAAGTGACGCGCGAGCGCCGCCCAGCCCGCCTCGGAGGCGCTGCGCTCGGGGATGTCGAGCTCGAGCTCGAAGGAGGGGACGAGGCCCCGCGCGAGCGCGAGCAGGGGCAGGAGCGGCAGGAGGAACGCGGCCAGGATCCAGGCAGGCCGCGCGACGCTCGCATGCGCGATCGCGGTCCACGCGCGCGAGGGCCGTGGGTCGCGCCGCGCCGCCAACGGCCAGAAGAGCCAGCCGCCCGCGAGGCGCATGAGCGCGGGGGTGAGGGAGAGCACCGCGGCGAGGACCACCGCGACGCCGATCGCGAGGGCGGGGCCCGAGTCGGACCACAGACCGAAGTCGGCGAGGCCCATGAGCGCGCAGGCGAGGATCACCGCGGCGGCGCTGGTGACGAGGATCGGCGCGACGCGACGGCGCGCGCGAGAGATCGCGTCGCCGTCCGTTCCCCGCGCCAGCTCCTCGCCGAGGCGCGCGAAGAGGAGGAGGCCGTAGTCCGTTCCCACTCCGTACACGAGCGCCGCGAGGAAGGCGCGCGATTGGAACGCCACGGGGAGGCCGAGCTCGGCGGCGAGCGTGACGCAGCCCGTCGCGACGGCGAGGGCGACGGCGAGGGTCGCCAGCGAGACGAGCGCGGCGACGGGCGAGCGGTGCACCGCGAGGAGGATCAGCGCGACGAGGGCCACCGTGACGAGGACCCCGCGGCGCGCACCCTCCTCGATCGCCGCCACGGTGTCGCGTCCGAGGGTCGCGTCGCCGGAGAGCGAGGCGCGCAGTGCCGCCCGGTCCCCGGTGAGGCGCTCCTCGGCGAGGATCCCCTCCAGCGCGGCGACGACCTCGTTCGCCTCCTCGGAGGCGAAGCCGAAGGGGAGGCGCACGACGACGAGGGCGGCGCGCCCGTCCGCGGCGACCAGCCGACCGGCGAGGACGGGGTCGTCCGAGGGCGCGAGGACCACGGCGGCGGAGCCCGGCGGCAGCGCGCCGCGCAGGCGCGCCGCGAGCGCGGCGATCCGATCGCTCCGATCCGCGATCGGGGCCTCGCTCGATTCGAGCACGACCACGACCTGACTCGCGGCGCGCGCGTCGGGGAAGAGCCGCTCCAGCGCGGCCGCGGCGCGCCGGGTGGAAGAATCCGCCGGGAAGAACTCGAGGGGATCGGTGACGGCGGCGCCGCGCAGCCGCGGCGCGAGCAGCAGCGCCGCGACGAGCGCGACGGCCCACGCGCAGACCACGAGGACGGAGCCGGCCGGTGCGCGGCGCCACGCCGCGGTCTTCGTCCGCGTCCTCACTCCGGGAAGTACGAGACGCCGACGAGGAAGAGAGCGTCGTTGATCCCGTCGTTGTGCTCGTGGATCCCGGCGTTCGAGATGTGGTGGAAGAGCCACTCCACCGTGAGCGCGGTGCGGCGGGAGAGCCCGTAGTGGAAGCCCGCGCCGAGCTGGACGCCGAAGTTCAGTCCATCCGACTGATGCTCGAGGTCGAAGTCGAGCCCGAGGATCCCGGCGCCGCCCTCGACGAAGGGGACCGCGCGCTCGAGCCCGAGGAAGTTGTAGCGGAGCCCGAGGCCGCCCCCGCCGGCGAAGCCTCCCGTGGGGTGATGCTCGAAGAGCAGCGCGCCCTCGATCAGGAGCTCGAGGTTGCCACGCCACCAACCCGCCTCGCCGAGAGGATCGGTGAGGCCGATGCCGAGGCGGGGCACGAGCGCGACGAACTCGAGGTCCCCGAGCTCGGATCCGTCGGATCCCCCGACGGAGAGCCCGAAGCCGTGCCCGGCGGCGAACCCCCACTCCTGCGCGCCGCGCGCGAAGCGGAGCTCCGGAGCGCTCGGGACGGGCGCGGCTGCGCGCGCGGGAGACGGATCCGCGAACGCCAGCGCGACGAGGAGGCCCCACGCCCGGCTCCGCCGATCCCGCACTGGCGACGCTCCCCGTCGGATTCTCACGCGGGCTCCATCTTACGGGGTCACCGCGCGAACCTCTAGGGGGATCTCGCTGCGGCAGGACGGCGCGATAGACTCGGCGCGGGCGGAGAGGAGACGCGATTGCCCGTTCCCAGACGCGATCTCGCCGCGACGCGCGAGCGGCTCCGCGCGTGGTTCGCGGCGAAGCTGCCCCGAGCTCAGCAGCTCTGCCTCTCGGAGCTCACGGGGCCGGGGACCACGGGCTTCTCCAACGACACGCTGCTCTTCGACCTCGTCTGCCGCGAGGACGGACGCGAGACCCGGCGCGAGCTCGTGGTGCGCATCGAGCCCGGCGGCGTCCGCGTGTTTCCCCACTACGACCTCGGCGAGCAGTTCCGCGTCCTGCGGGCGCTCGCGTGCACGGACGTCCCGGTGCCCGAGGTCCTCTGGCACGAGGACGACCCGCGCGTGCTGGGCGCGCCCTTCTACGTGATGGTGCGCGTCGAAGGACGCATCCCGTCCGACACTCCGCCCTACCACGCGGAGGGCTGGGTGGCGGAGCTCGCGCCGGCGGAGCGGACGCGGCTCTGGTGGAGCGGGATCGAGATCCTCGCGCGCATCCATCGGCTCGACTGGCGGAGCCTGGGCGTGGTCGACGATGTCCGCCCGGGCGCGAGCCCGCTCCGCGCCCAGCTCGAGGACTACCGGAAGTTCCTCGACTGGGCGGCGCAGGGGAGGCGCCACCCGGCGAGCGAGGCCGGGCTCGCGTGGCTGGAGCGCTGCGCTCCCGCGCCGCCCGAGCCGACGGCGCTCTGCTGGGGCGACGCGCGGCTCGGCAATCTGATCTTCCGCGACGGGCGCTGCGTCGCGGTCCTCGACTGGGAGATGGTGACGCTCGGGAACCCCGCCCAGGATCTCGCCTGGTGGCTCTTCTTCGACGACCACCACAGCGCGGGCTGCGGCCTGCCGCGGCTCTCCGGCTTCCCGAGCCCCGAGCAGACGGTGGCGCGCTACGAGAGCCTCGCCGGCCGCGGGGTCGAGCACCTCGCGTACTACGACGTGTTCGCCGCCTTCCGCTTCTCGGTGATCATGATCCGCGTCGCGACGCAGCTCGCGGACGCGGGCCTGCTCCCGCCGGACTCGGACTTCGGCGCCAACAACATCTGCACCCGCATGCTCGAAGAGCGGCTGGCGCGCGTGGGGGCGTCGTGACGGCCCGGTCCGTGCGAAGCCGCGCTGTCTGCCTCCTCCTCGCGGTTCTCCTCGCCGACGCAGCGCACGCGGGTTTCCGAGCCGGGGCGGCGGAGGGCGACCTCGACGCTCCGCTCGGCCTGCCGCTCGCGGGCTACACGTCCCGCGCGGAGCTCTTCGGCTTCGTGCGCCCCGATGCCCGGGCGGCGCCCTTCGCGCGGCTCTTCGCCCCGTCCACGGCCGTCCACACGCGGCCGGCGGTGAAGGCCGTGGCGCTCTCTTCGGGCGCCGAGACGCTCGTGCTCGTGAAGGTGGATCTGATCTTCTCCGATGCCCACCTTCTGCGCGCGGTGGAGGACCTCGTCTCGCGACCCGGCGTGGAGGATCTGCACGGGCGCGTCATCCTCTCCGCGAGCCACACGCACAACGGGCCCGGTCGCTTCACGCAGCACACCGCGCTCATGGCGGGCGCGGACAGCTACGACGAAGCCAGCTTCCGCCGCTTCGCCGCGAGCATCGCGGCGGTGGTGGACGCCGCGCTCGCGGCGCGCGAACCCGCGAGGATCGGCGTCGCGATCGATCCCGGCTTCGATCCCCTCGGCGACGATGCGATCTTCCGCGACCGTCGACCCGAGAACGATCACCTGGCTCCCGACGGGACGTTCCTCTTCGAGGCCGACGGCACGACCGTGGCTCTCGACGCTCCGGGCGCGCGCGGGTCCGCCAAGGATCCGCGCCTCGGGCTCGTGCGCGTCGACGCGGCGGGCGGCAGGCCCCTCGCCGTCGTCCTCCACTACGGGATCCACGGCACCGCGCTCGGCGACGAGGTCTTCGCCCTCGACCGCGAGCACCCCGACGAGGTGCACCTGTGGACCTCCGGCGAAGCGGCGAGCGCCGTGGAGTGGAAGCTCGAGGAGTCGTTCCATCGCCCCGTGGTCGTGATGCATCTGCAAGGCGCGGCCGGCGACGTGGCGCCCGCGGGCGACGACCTCGGGCACACCGGCTTCCCGCGGCTCGAGCTCGTGGCCGAGCGGGCTCGCGCCCGGGCGCAGCGCCTGTGGCGGCGCACGGCGACGGCGGCGAGGGGGATCCGGCTGCGCGTCGCGACGCGGGCCGTGCGCCAGGACGCCGACGCCGTGCACGTGGATCGCGGCGGCCGCGTGGACTGGCGCTACGTCGCGAACCCGGACCGCGTCTACGACGGGAATCTCCTGAGCTTCGAGGACTGGACGCATCCGCGCGGCGCCGGCCTGTGCGGAGGCCGGGCGTTCAACCTGGGCGCCGGGGGCGTCATCGAGCTCGAGCCCGACCAGCGGGCGCAGGTGGATCGCAACCCCGGGTCGGTGAGCTTCGGGCGCGGCCTCGTCTACGGCTCGTGCCTCGCCGTCGGCGAGGGCCTCTTCGGGATCTTCAGCCAGATCCTCGACCCGACCTTCGACCTCACACGCGACGTCCCGATCCCGGAAAGCCTCTCGACCCTGGTGAGCACGGCCGCGCTCGAGGGCGCGCCCCTGCGTGTGGGCGACGAGCCCGCGCGGCGTGCACGCGTGCTCGTCGCTGCTGCGCCGGGTGAGCCGACCACGTACTGGAGCGAGCGCCTGCGCGCTCGGGCGCGCGACGAGCTCCGCTTCGACGAGGTCCTCGTCGTGGGCTACGCGCAGGACCACGAAGGCTACCTGCTGCTCCCGGAGGATTGGCTCTCGGGCGGCGCCACCGAAGTCCAGATCAACCTGTGGGGTCCGCTCCAGGGCGAGTACCTGCTCGAGCGCCTGCTCGCGACCTCGGGGCTCCTTGCAGCTCCGGGAACGATCGATCCGGATCCAGGCCCTCTCGATCCGCCGCCTGGCGTCTGGGAGCTCGAGCCCGTCGAGCCCGTCGCGACGCCGCTGGCGGGAACGCCGCTCGAGCAGCCGCTCCCCGAGGTGGAGCGGCTGCACACGGTGAGCTTCGAGTGGATCGGGGGCGATCCGGCCGCGGATCGCCCGCGCGCGTCCCTGCAGCGTCGGGTGCGCGGCGGGGGCTGGCGCGACGTTCGCCTCGCGAGCACGCGCCCCTTCGACGACCGCACGCATCGCATCGTCCTCGTCTACCGGCCCGAGCCGATCGATGCGCCGCCCGAGGCGATCGAGCGCCACCGCTGGCGCGCCTACCTCCAGGTCGTGGAGGACCACCCGAGCCTCGCGCACGCCGCGGGCTTCCGGACGGGCGCCTACCGTTTTCGGGTGGCCGGGCTCGCGTTCGACGGGGCGGGGATCGCCCCCTACGAGGTCGCTTCCGATCCCTTCCAGGTCGTGCCCACGGACGACCTCGAGGTGCGCGAGATCGCGATCGGCGCGCGCACGCTCTCGGGTCGCGTGGTGTGGCCCGCGCCGACGGGCTTCCGCCTGCTGTCGCTCGACGCGCGCGGGGACGAGGCGATTCCCGTGGCGGGTGCGCGCGTGCGCGTCGAGGGCGCGGGCCAGGCGCGCACCGACCGCGACGGACGCTTCGTGGTCGCGCGAGGCCGGCGTGCCTCGTGGCTCTTCGTCGCCGATCGCTTCGGGAACCGTACGAGCCTCGCGCTGCCGTCCGAAGCGTCTCGCTCGGGCTCCTAGCGCGCGTCCTCGAGCTCGCGGGCCGTCCGCGCGAGCAGCGCCGCCAGCCCCCCGCGATCGACCCGGCTCGCCTCGAGCGCCTCGAGACGGGCCTCGAGCGCGAGGAAGGCCTCCTCGTGGCGCTTCTCGTCGCCCGCGCGCAGGCTCTCGGAGTGTGCGTCCAGGTGCTCGACGAGGCTCTGCTCGAGCCGATCCGTCTTCGCGTGGAGCTCGGCGAGGGAGCTCCGCACCGCCTCGCGCAGCTCGACGAGCGCCTGGCGCAGCTCGGCCTCCACGTTCCTGCGCCGCCGCTCGGCATCCTGTTCGCGCTCCACGGACGCGGCGGCCTTGTCGGCCAGGGCCACGAGCACCCGCGCCTGCTCGGCGGATTCGCTCTGGAGGCGCTCGAGGCGTCCCCCGAGCTCCGTCTCCACGCGTTCGAGATCGTGGCGATGCTGCTCGAGGTGCGTGCCGAAAAGCAACTCGAATCCCTGCGCGAGCCGGTCGTTGCCGCTCAGCTCGTCGTTGCGCGGGGGAGGGTTCGCGCTCGCCTGCTCGAAGGCACGGCTGCGCCGCTCGGAGAAGACCTTCATCATGGGGATCTCCTTCCCAGGGGATCTCCAGGTGGGTGTCCGGAGCCCACGAAAAGGTGACGCGGAGACGGGTGGGGGCAGCGGCACCCGGGCGGCGGCTCGCGGGCAGGTCCGTGGCGAAGTGCGCGTCGGGCGCGGGGTTCCGGTCCCTGCCGGCCCGGATCCCTCTCCCGCCGCAGCCGGGTCGAAATCGGAGTAGAATGGCTTGGAGCGCCCCGGCGGCGCGGCCGTGCGCGGGGCGGGGAGAGCACCCATGCTGATCGTTCGCCAGCTCCTCGGGCGCAAGGGCTACGCGGTCCACACCATCCGGCCCGACGCCACGGTCCTCGAAGCGCTCGAATGCATGGCGCAGCACGACGTCGGCGCGCTCGTCGTCGTCGAGGACGGCGGCGTGGTGGGTCTCGTCTCCGAGCGCGACTACGCGCGCAAGGTGATCCTGAAGGGTCGCTTCTCGAAGGACACGCCCGTCCGGGAGATCATGAGCCACCCCGTGTTCAGCGTGACCTCCAAGGAGACCGTCGGGGCCTGCATGTCCCTCATGACCGAGCACCGCAT
>DASRUS010000344.1:0-2267 GCA_035687825.1 Myxococcota bacterium
TGTCCGTCGCCAGCTGGGCGTTGTAGGCCGGCCGATAGCCCCCGTCGGCCATCTTCATCACCCGCGCCTCGGGGTCCGTCGTCGACACCCGCGCCTTCTCCTCGCGCTCCGCGGCCGGCTTCTTCTGGGCCACCTCCGGCAGCACCGCCAGCGCCTGCTCCACCCGCCGCTGACGGTCCTCGGCCGCCCGCTGGCGCGCCGCCTGCTGCCGTCGCTCCACCGCCCCCGGATCGGCCTCGAGCTCCCGGCGCAGCGCCTGCACCTGCTCCTGCGCCTCGCGCAAACAGTCCTCGAGCGTCTTCCGGCGCCGGAACGACGCCGCCCCCGCGCTCGCCCGCACGCGCATCCCGTCCTGTGCCACGCGCGCGAGCGTCACCGCGCCCGCCTTGAGCAACGCCGCCACGCTCTGCGTCAGCAGCCGGTCCATCGCCTCGACCTGCCCGACCCGAAAGTCCGCGAGCGTGTGCGGGTTGACCGATACCCCGCCGGCGATCCAGCGGTAGGCGTCGTGCTGCTCGCACAGCCGCGCCAGCGCCCGCGCGCTGCCCACTCCTTCCAGCGTCGCGTACAGCCAGAGCGCCATCAGGATCTTGGGGTCGATCGCGGGGCGCCCCGCGTGGCCCTCCACTGCCCGGATCTGCCCGTACAGCTCCGCGAGGTCGAGCCCCTCGACGAACTGCCACACCAGCCGCGCCCGGTGGCCCGCCGGGAGCAGACCCTCCAGATCCACCGGCCGCAGCTCGATCTGCGAGCGGTTCGCCGTCTGAAGCCGCGGAGCCCGCGGCGCCTCGGCTTCTCCGCGCTCCGGCTTCGGGCTGTCCTGCAACGGAAAGAGTGTCTCCACCGCTCGATCCCCCCGACCGGGGAGAATTCACGATCCGAACAATTCCGTCCAGAGCTTGAGCGATTTTTTCTCAGGCTCTCAGGTCGCCAGCAGCCAGGCGTAGCCCTCGCGAAGCGCCTGGCGGCCGCCGTGCTCGAGCACGTCGCCGTGGGCGACCACGATGCGATCGAAGTCCCAGGCGAGGATGCGCTCGAGGCTCTGGCGAGCCTGCTTCCGGTCGCGTATCAGCAGCGGGTCGAGACGCGAGGGGCCGAAGCGGTCGTAGCTCCGGATCAGCTGCATGAGGAGCCGCGTCACGGGATGCGTGCCGGCCCGGAAGTGGAAGGCGAGATCGCACAGGATGAGCGTGCGGCTGGCACGGTGGTGGAACACCACCTCGTTCTCGTAGGGGCGCCCGCGGAAGAAGACCTGGTCCACCTGCCCGCGCCACGGCGCCGGCGCCTCGTCGCCGAGCACGCCCTCGAAGACGAGGTCGGGGCGCTTCCGCTCGAGACCCGGCGCGATCCAGAGCCGCGCCTCCGGATAGACGCTTGCCACCTCCCCCGCGTGAAGGTGGTGGACGCGGTTCGGCGCCACCGCGAAGCGCACGGGGCCTCGCGCATCGAGCTCTCTGCGCAGCGCCGCGTCGAGCGACACCGGAGAGTGCAGGAGCAGACTGCCGTCGGCGAGCCGGAGGACGGTCATGCGCGTGCCGACCTCGAGCCCGTAGAAGCGCTGCGACCGCTCCGCGACCCAGAGGTCGGGGGCCAGCTCGCGCAACGGCCGCGACATCACGCGCCCATGAAGCGCGGCGCGCGCTTCCTCCTTGCGTCGTCCAGATTCGCCCCAGCGGTAGCCAAGCTAGGGCGATTCGCTCGCGGGCGCGGCATCTTCCGCGCCGGCGGCGTCCGGGGCGGCGTCCTCGCCCTCCCGGGCTCCGGCGGAGCTCTCGGCCCCCTCCGGCTTCGCGACGAAGCGCTCGCGCAGGGCGGCGAGGCTCACCGGGACGTACTCGGCGACCACGGGATCGAGCTCGAAGACGGCCGGGTTCCCGGCCGCCTGCGCGACGATTCCGCCGCCGTCGCGAACGACGCCGATCCGCACCTCGGCGAGTGTTGCCTCGTCCTCCCCGCGGACCACGAGGCTCGCGTTCGGCGGCTCGAGCGCGAGCCCGCGCAGCTCCTCGGGGCCCATCGAGTCGGCGAGGATGTCGCGGGCGCGCAGCCGCGCGAGCTCGTCGACGAGCGTGCGGATCCGCTCGGGGTCGATCGCCTCGGGCGCGGAGCTCCACTGCTCGTCCTCGCCGCGCGTGGCGGTGACGGCCAGCGTCGACCCGGCCGGGTCGCGGAAGGCCATCTCGACGCGCCGCGCGTCCTCCGCCGCGAAGCGCGCGACGTCCTTGAAGCGCCAGGCGACGAGCTTGCGCGGGTAGTCGTCGATGCGG
>DASRUS010000345.1:0-12925 GCA_035687825.1 Myxococcota bacterium
TGGACCTCACGGGCCCCGAGCCCGTGCTCCTGCGCGAAGGCCCGGTGGGCGCGGCGGCGATCGAAGCGGTGCTCGCACACAGGGAGGCGCGCCGCGCGTGACGGACGTCCGGCCCTTCCGAGCGCTGCGCTACGACCCGAAGCGCGTCGACCTCGCGAAGGTCCTGGTGCCGCCCTTCGACGTGATCTCGGCGGACGAGCGTGCAAGGCTTTGGGAGCGCGATCCGCACTGCGCGATCCGCCTGGAGCTCACCCGCGAGATCGACGAGGAGGCGCGCACGGACTACCACGAGGTTGCGGAGCGCCTCGGTGAGTGGCGGCGGTCGGGCGTCCTGGTGCGCGACGCGCAGCCCGCCTTCTACGCGCTGCGCCAGCGCTTCGCCGGTCCCGACGGCTCGCGCGTGGAGCGCGTCGGCTGGTTCGCCGCGCTGCGCCTCGAGGACTACGAGAAGCGCGTGGTGCGCCCCCACGAGCGCACCCTCGCGGCGCCCAAGGCGGACCGCCTGAAGCTCCTGCGCGCGACCCGCGCGAACCTCTCGGCGGTCTTCTTCCTCTACGAGGACCGCGAGCTCGCCCTCGGCCCGCTCCTCGCCGCGGCGCTCGAAGCCCCGGCCGCGGCGCCGGTTCGCGACGCCGAGGGCGTGGAGCAGACGCTCGTGCGCGTCGAGGATCCCGGCTCGGTGGCGGCGATCCAAAGGTTCCTCGCGGGCCGGCCCTGCGTCATCGCCGACGGCCATCATCGCTACGAGACGGCGCTCCAGTACCGCGACGAACGCCTGCGCGCCGAGCCCGGCGCGGGCGAGGACGCGCCGTTCCGCTCGATCTTCGCCTACTTCGCGAACGCCTACGCGCCGGGCACGCTGCTGCTCCCCATCCATCGCGTGATCCGCAAGGGCCCCGCGCCCACGGACGCCGCCTGGCGCGAGCGGCTCGCGGGCTGGGAGGAGCGCTCGGTGGCGGTGCAGGGGGCCGAAGAGATCCCGGCGCTCCTCGCGCGACTGCTGGAGCCGCTGCGTCACCGGCACGCCTTCGCGGCGGACGACGGCTCGGGGAAGCTCCGCGTCTTCGTGCGCGCCGCCGACGGCGAGCTCGGCGTGCGCGTCGTCCACCGCGAGGTGTTGGAAGGCGTCTTCGGAATCGACGAAGCCGCCGTGCGCGACGGCGCCGTGGACTTCCCGAAGAGCGCCCTCGCGGCGGCGCGCCAGGTGCGCGCGGGCCGCGGCGCGGTGGCGATCTACCTGAACCCCCTCGAGCCCGAGGACGTGTTCCGCGTGACCGCGGCCGGCGAGCTCCTGCCGCAGAAGTCCACCTTCTTCCACCCGAAGCTTCCCACGGGGCTCTTGTTCCGATCCCTGGAGACGGACCCGTGAGCCGCGCGCGCTCGAAGGAGCCCACCGCGATCCGCGGGCTCGTGCCGCGCGTGCTCGGCGAGCTCGGCATCGAGGGCGCCGCGGCGGCGCTGCGCATCCTCGACTGCTGGGAGCAGGCGGTGGGTCCCGAGCTCGCGCGCCACGCGCGTCCCACGCTGCTGCGCGGGTCGGTGCTCGAGGCGAGCGTGGACTCGAGCGTGTGGTGCCAGCAGATCCAGCTCCGTCGCCCCGAGATCCTCGCGGCGCTGCGCGAGATCCTCGGCCCCGACGCGCCGCGGGACCTGCGCCTGCGCGTCGGGTAGATTTCCCGCCATGTCGAACGCAGACGGACCCGAGGGGCCCCCCGCAGGGCTGCTCTGCGATTTCTGCGGCGAGCGGGTGGAGAGCGTGCGGCGCGTGGCCCTCGATCGGGACTACGACCGGCTCGTGACGCCGCACCGCGAGCTCTACGCCTGCGCGGACTGCTCCGAGAAGAAGGAACGCGCCCGGACCGGCCTCGCGAGCCGCTGACGGTCCCGGTTGACCGGCGCGCGCTGGTTTCCTAGGCTGGCCGACCGTCCCCGGGGCTGTGGCCCCGGTCGCGGGCCGTTCGCTCGCGGGCGTTCCTCGAGGGGAGTTTCGTCTTGGTGAAGATCCGTCTGCTCCGGGTCGGGGCGAAGAAGCGACCCTTCTACCGCATCGTGGCCGTGGACGAGCGCCGCAAGGGCGACGGGTGCCACCTCGAGTGGCTCGGCACCTACGATCCCCTCGCCGCACCGCCGCGCCTGCGGGTCCGCCACGCCGAGATCGAGGCCTGGGTGGGCAAGGGCGCGCGTCTCTCGGACTCGGTGCGCTCGATCGTGAAGCAGTCGCGCAAGGCCGGCGGCGCGCAGGCGGTGTCCACGTGAGCGCGGGCTCCCGGGCGCCCGAGCGCGGGCCCGTCGCGCTCGTCGAGTTCCTCGCGAAGTCCATCGCGACCGAGCCCGAGGCGGTGCACGTCCGCACCACCGACGGCGGCTCGACCCTCGAGCTGGAGACGGCGCCGGGGGACCGGGGTCGCGTGATCGGCCGCCAGGGGCGGGTGGCGAAGGCGCTGCGGGCCGTGCTCGCGGCGTCGCGCGGCGGCGCGAACCTCCGCCTCGAGATCATCGACTAACTACCCCGCTCGGGCGGCGCCGAGGGACGGGGGCCCCATGGGCCAGAATCCTCCGTCGCGCGTGGTGCTGGGTCGGATCGTGGGTGCACACGGTCTGCGCGGCGGCCTGCGCGTGCGCTTCTTCGGCGACGACGCCGGAAACCTCGCGCGGGTCCCCGAGGTGGAGCTGGCCGCGCGCCCGGACGCGACCGATGCCGTGCGGCACGAGGTCGCGGGGCTGCGCCCGGGTCGTTCCGGCGAGGTGACCCTGCACCTCTCGGACGTGCGCGTGCGCGAGGCGGCCGAGGAGCTGCGCGGTCAGCTCGTCCTCGCCGATCCGGAGCACCTGGTGCGGCTTCCCGAGGGCGAGCACTACTGGTTCGAGCTCGTGGGCTGCGAGGTGTTCGAACGCGGCGGCGAGCGGGTGGGGCGGGTCACCGAGATCTGGGAGACGGGGGGTGCGCACGACGTCCTCGTGGTGGAGGGGGACGACGGGCGCCGCGTGCTCCTCCCGACGGCGGATGCCTTCCTCACCGAGATCGACGTCGCCGCGCGGCGCATCGTCGTGGATCTGATTCCGGGGCTCCTCGCCGCCGCGATCCCCGCGGGCTCCTAGCCGATGCGCGTGGACGTGGTCACGATCTTTCCCGGCCTCTTCGACGCGTTCCTGGAGGGCTCGTTCGTCGGGATCGCCCGGCGCGGGGGTCAGCTCGCCGTGGCGACGCATGATCTGCGGCGCTGGACCCACGACCGCCACCGCAGCGTGGACGACGCCCCCTACGGCGGGGGCCCCGGCATGGTGATGCGGCCCGAGCCCCTGGTGGAGGCGATCGAGTCCCTGGCCGGACCCCGGGGCCCGGCTCGAAGAGCGCGCGTCGTCCTGCTATCACCTCAGGGCGCCCGGCTCGATCAGGCCGCCGTCGCCCGGCTCGCCGCCGCGGCGCATCTCGTGCTCGTGTGCGGGCGCTACGAAGGGGTCGATCAGCGGGTGATCGACCTCGCGGTGGACGAGGAGGTCTCGATCGGGGACTACGTGCTCTCGGGCGGCGAGGTTCCCGCCATGGTGGTGCTGGAGGCGGTGACGCGCCTGCTCCCCGGCGTGCTCGGGAACCCGGAGTCCGTGGCGGAGGAGTCCTTCCAGGCGGGCCGGCTCGAAGGTCCCCAGTACACGCGTCCCGCGCTCTACCGCGGGATCGAGGTGCCGGCGGTGCTCCGCTCGGGAGACCACCGGGCCGTCGGGGCGTGGCGGGCCGAGCAGGCCGAGCGGGTGACGAGGCAGCGGAGGCCGGATCTCGCGACCGGATCCGCGTCGGAGGAGGAGTGATGAAGGCGCTGGACGACGTGTGGGGCGGGACGCCGCGCCGCGATCTGCCGCCGTTTCGCCCGGGCGACACCGTGCGCGTCCACGTGAACATCCGCGAGGGCGACAAGGAGCGCATCCAGGTGTTCGAGGGCGTGGTGACGCGGCGCCGCGGCGCCGGTGCGGGCGCTTCGTTCACCGTGCGCAAGATCTCCTACGGCGTCGGCGTGGAGCGCATCTTCCCCGTCGCCTCGCCGGCGGTCAAGAAGGTGGAGATCAAGAGCCGCGGCCACGTCCGCCGCGCGCGCCTGTACTACCTGCGCGAGCTGCGCGGCAAGAAGGCGCGGCTGCGCTCGAAGCTGCGCGATCTCTCGTCGCTGGTCCCGGAGGAGGGCGTGGACCAGCGCGTCCTCGAGGAGGCTGCCGCGACCGAGGCCGTGGCCCCCGAGGCGAAGCCGGAGTAGCAGCGCCCGCCTCCCTGCCCTCAGGCCTCGCTCGCGTCGAAGGCGCCCTCCAGATGGCGCACGACCCAGCTCCCGTCCGAGCGCGCCTCGCACGCGACGACGTCGAAGCGCGCGGCCCGCAGGCGCGGCCGGCGCTCGTGCAGCCAGGCGCGCGCGCCGCGCACGAGGCGCGCCTGCTTGCGCGGGTCCACCGCCCACTCGGGAGCTCCCAGGCTCGGGGAGCGGCGCGTCTTCACCTCCACGAACACGACGAGGCCGGCGCGCGCCACGACGAGGTCGATCTCGACGCCGCCGGCGCGCACGTTGCGGTCGAGGATGCGGTAGCCGAGGTGCGCGAGGTGCGCGGCGGCGCGCGCCTCGCCTTCGGCGCCGAGGCGCAGGCGAGGGTTCGTCACGGGCGCTCCGCGGGACCGCGGGGCGCAGCGACTGTATCGCGTTCGCGAGGTCGGCGCCGCGTCTGGGGTACCTTCGTCGCGTGACGCTCTCCGTGGTGGCGACCCCCATCGGGAACCTCGAAGACGTGACGCTCCGCGCGCTCCGCACGTTGCGGGAGGCCGACCTCGTGCTCGCCGAGGACACGCGCCGCACGCGCACGCTGCTGGAACGCCACGGCATCCGCGCCCGCCCGCGCTCGCTCCACGCGCACAACGAGGCCGCCCGGATCCGCGAGGTGCTGGCCGCGCTCGCCGCGGGCTCACGCGTGGCGCTCGTCTCCGACGCGGGCACGCCGCTGGTCTCGGATCCGGGCGAGCGCCTGGTGGCCGCGGCCCTGGCCGCGGGCTTCGCGGTGGAGCCCGTGCCCGGGCCCTCGGCAGTCCTCGCCGCGCTCACCGCATCGGGTCTCCCCGCGGTTCCCTTCGCGTTCCTGGGCTTCCTCCCGCGCCGCAAGTCCGAGCGTGCGGCGCGCCTCGCGGCGTGGCGCGATCGGCCGGAGACGCTCGTGCTCTTCGAGTCGCCGCGCCGCGCGGCCGCGACGCTCGCCGAGCTCGCACGGGCGCTCGGCGACCGGCCCGCCTGCCTCGCCCGGGAGCTCACGAAGCTCCACGAGGAGGTGCGGCGCGGCTCGCTCGCGGATCTTGCGCGCGAGATCCAGGGCGAGCTGCGCGGTGAGGTGACGATCGTGGTGGGGGGCGCGGCGCGGGACGCCGTGCGCACGGCGCTCCGCACGAGCGCGGCAGACCCCGCGGGCGCCGCGCCCGACCTCGACGGCGAGATCCGCCGGCTCCTCGCCGCGGGCGAGGGCTCGCGCGCCATCGCGAGAGAGCTCGCGGCGCGGCGCGGGCTCTCTCGCCGCGAGGTCTACGCGCGCACGCTCGCCCTGCGCGGGAGACCATGAAGCCCGCCGAGCTCGCTCGCGCGTGGCGCACGCTCCGGCACCTGCGCCGGGAGCAGGTCACGGGCCAGCTGCGCCGGCGCCTGCGCGGCCCCGCAGCCCCGCTCGCGATCCCTGCCGACCCGCCGCTGCGGGGGCTCCGAGCCCGGACCGGCTTCCTTCCCGCGCCCGCGCACGCCCGCTTCACGCCGCCGGCGCGCGTGCGCCTGCTGAACCGGGAGGTGGATTTCCGCGAGCGCGTGGACTGGTCCTTCGCGGCCGAGGGTCCGCTCTGGAGCTACCACCTGCATCAGTTCGACTGGCTGCGCGGCCCGGAGCTCGACGCCGCGTCACGCGCCGGTCTCGTCCTCGACTGGATCGCGGCCTGCGCAGCCGGGCCGGGCTGGGATCCCCACCCGACGAGCCTGCGTCTCTTCTCGTGGGCGAAGCTGCTCCTCACGCCCGGAGCGCTGCACTTTTCTGCCGACGAGGAGGCGCGGGTGCGTGCGTCCCTGGCGCGCCAGGCGGCGACCCTCGCCGCGAACCTCGAGACCCATCTTCTCGCGAACCACTACCTCTCGAACCTCCTCGCCGTCGCGCTCGCGGCGGTCCTCTTCGAGGGTGAGCTCTCCCACGAGCTCCGGCGCCGCGCTCGGCCGCTGCGCAGCGAGCTCGCCGATCAGATCCTCGCCGACGGCGCGCACAGCGAGCGGAGCCCCATGTACCACTCGCTCCTGCTCGAGAACGTGCTCGATCTCCTCAACGCGGACGCCGACGCGCGGGACGGGGTGCTGGTGGAAGCGCTGCGCGAGGCGGCCTCGCGCATGCTCGGCGCGCTCCGCGTCTGGACGCACCCCGACGGCGAGATCGCGCTCTTCGCGGATGCGGCCTTCGGGATCGCGCACCCTCCCGGAGCCCTCGAGGCCTACGCCGCGGTGCTGGGCATCGTGCCGAGCGGACCGGCGCGCCCGGGCGCCCTCGAGGCGGCGGGCTACGCGCGTCTCGAGAGCCCGCCGTTCACGCTGATCGCCTCGCTGGCGGGGCCCATGCCCGCCCACCAGCCGGGCCACGCCCACTGCGATGCCCTCGCCTTCGAGCTCTCGGTGGGGCGCGAGCGGGTCGTCACCGACACGGGCGTCTTCGAGTACGTCCCCGGCTCGCGTCGAGACCTCGCGCGCTCCACGCGCGCGCACGCGACCCTGGAGGTGGGGGGACGCGAGCAGGCCGAGCTGTGGGCGGCGCACCGCGTGGGCGGCCGGCCCGAGGTCCGCTGTATCGCGCTGGTTCCCGGTCGGCGCGTCGAAGCGAGCTGCGCGGGTTGGTCCACACCCGATACTCTACACCGAAGAGTGTTCGAGGTCCGCGACGGGAGCCTCGAGATCCGCGACACCCTCGAGGGCCGGCAGCGCCCGGTGCGCTTCGCCCTCCCCCTCGCGCCGGGCCTGGGCGTCACCCTCGAGGGCTCGCGGGCGCGGCTGCGCCTGCGCGGCGGCCTCGGCCTCGAGGTCGCGCTCCCCGCCGGCGTCTCGTGGCGCGTGGCGGAGGCTCCGTACTTCCCCGAGTTCGGTCGCTCGCTCGAGCGGCCGGTGCTGGTGGGCGACGCGGACTCCTTCCGCGCCGGAACCTGGCGCTTCCGCGTTCAGACCTGATCCGGGCACCGGCCGGTCTTCGAACGGGCGTGGGCGAGCCAGTCGCCCGAGGCCACGCGCGGCAGCCCGCGCGGATCGCGGGCGAAGGCGTAGACCCAGCACTCGAGCTCGCCCCCCCGCGCGAGCACGACCCTGCGGCGCGCGCGCACGAAGGGGCTCCGCTCCGGACGCTCCGGGGTGTACTCCTCGTACGCATCGAGGCGGGCGAGCAGCGCCGGATCCTGGGGGAGCACGAAGACCTCGCCGGCGATCCAGGTGGCGGCCTCCGCGTCGGGAACGGCGCCCGGGTGCTCGCCGAGATCGTAGAGCGCGCCGCGCAGGGAGCCGCGGCCGAGCGGGCGGAGACCCGCGAGCGCCTCGCGGAGCCCCGCCGGCGCGAGCGGCGGGAGCAGGCTCCCGTAGAGGAAGAGGCATTCGCCCCCGCGGCGCTCCGCGTTTGCCACGAGAGCGGTCAGCCCTCCGCCTCGCCGAGCTGGCGCAGGAGCTCCGCCTCGCCGATCACGGCGATCCCGAGCTCCTCGGCCCGGCGGAGCTTGCTCCCGGGAACCTCGCCGGCGACCACGAAGTCCGTCTGCTTCGAGACCGAGGCCGCGACGCGGCCTCCCGCGGCCTGGATGCGCCGCTTCGCCTCCTCGCGCCCGAGGTGCGGGAGCGTGCCGGTGATCACGAGGGTCTTGCCCGCCAGCGGTCCGTCGGCGCGCCGGGCGCGCGCGGCCTTGGGCCAGCGCACGCCGAGCTTTCGCAACCGCGCCAGCTCCGCGCGGTTGCGCTCGTCCGCGAAGAAGCGGAAGACGCTCTCCGCGATCGTGGGCCCGATCCCCGGCGCGGTCTCGATCTCCTCGCGGCTCGCCGCGAGCAGCGCGTCGAGGTCGCCGAAGTGCGCGGCCAGGGCCTCGGCCACGGTCTCGCCCACGTGGCGGATGCCGAGCGCGAAGAGCAGGCGCGCGAGCGTCGTCTCCCGCGCGCGCGCGAGGGCCGCCACCAGGTTGGCGGCGGACTTCGGACCCATGCGCTCGAGCTTCTCGAGGGTGTCCGCGTCGAGCCGGAACACGTCCGAGAGCCGGCGCACGAGACCCTGGTCCACGAGCTGGTCCACGAGCTTCTCGCCGAGACCGTCCACGTCGAGGGCGCCGCGGCCCGCGAGGTGCAGCAGGTTGTTCTTGAGCTGCGCGGGGCAGTCGAGGTTGGGGCAGCGCCGCACCGCCTCGCCCCCGAGCCGCACGGTCTCGGATCCGCACACCGGGCAGCGCTCGGGCGCGCGCCACCGGCGCGCTCGGGCGGGCCGCCGGGTCCGCACGACCTTCACGACCTGGGGGATCACGTCGCCCGCGCGCTGGACCACGACGGTGTCGCCGACCCGCACGTCCTTGCGCGCCACCTCGTCCTCGTTGTGGAGCGAGGCGCTCGTCACGGTGACGCCCCCCACCCGCACCGGGGCGAGCTTCGCCACGGGGGTGAGCGCGCCGGTGCGGCCCACCTGCACCTCGATCGCCTCGACGACGGTGTTCCGCTGCTGGGGCGGGAACTTGAACGCGATGGCCCAGCGCGGCGCGCGCGGCAGCTCCCCCAGCTCCGCCTGGAGATCGAGGCGGTTCGCCTTGAAGACCGTCCCGTCGATCTCGATCGGGAGCCTTTCCCGGCGCTCGAGGAGCGCCGCGTGGTAGTCGGCCGCGGCGCGCACGTCGGCGCACAGCTCGCGCTCCGGCGTCACGGGGAGCCCCCAGGCTTCGAGGAGCGCCTGCACCTCGGCCTGGGTCGCGACGCCCCGGGGGAGGCCCTCGCCCACCGCGTAGGCGAAGAACGCGAGGGAGCGCAGGCGCTCCACGTCCACGTCGTGGAGCTGGCGGAGCGATCCGGCCGCGGCGTTGCGCGGGTTCGCGAAGGGCTCCTGGCCCCGCGCCAGCCGCTCCCGGTTGAGACGCTCGAAGGCGGCCAGGGGGAGCACCACCTCGCCGCGCACCGAGAGGCGGGCCGGCCACGGTCGAGGGGCCTTGCGCAGCACGAGCGGGATCGCCGGCACCGGCCGAAGGTTCGCGGTCACGTCCTCGCCGGTGCGCCCGTCGCCCCGCGTCGAGCCCACCGCGAGACGCCCGCGTTCGTACACGAGCTCGATCGCCGCCCCGTCGAGCTTCGGCTCGCCCAGGTACTCGATCGGGTCGGAGCTCGCGAGCATGCGCTGCACGCGCTCGTCGAAGGCCTGGAGGTCCTCGACGCTCATCGCGTTCTCCAGGGAGAGCATCGGGACGCGGTGCGCCACCGGGGCGAAGCCCTCCGCCGGGGGCGGGCCGACGCGCTGCGTGGGGGAGTCCGGGCGGGCGAGCTCCGGGTGCTCCGCCTCGATCGCCGCGAGCTCCCGGAAGAGCTCGTCGTACTCCGCGTCGCTGATCTCCGGGGCGTCCTCCAGGTAGTAGAGGCGGGCGTGGCGCCCGAGCTCGCGGATCAGCCGATCGACCCGGCGGGCGCTGGCGTCGTCGGGTCTGCGCGTCGAGATGATGGGCATTCCCGTGGTCGTTCCCGCGGGGAAGAAGGGGTCAAGGTCCCGTCCGATCAGGGCGATGAGACGTATGACCAGTGTCCTGCGACCGGCCTCGAACATACCACGGGGCCCGGAGGCCGTTCGCACGGGAGGGGAGCGGGTTGGTGCACTCGACCAGGGCCCTGGAGCTCGGCGACGAGACCGTCGGCGCGCTCCTCGACTGCCTCGGCGACGGGATCGCGCGCTGCCGCGGCGACCGGATCGTCTTCGCCAACGCGGCCCTGGCCGAGCTCCTCGGCGTGGACTCGGCCGTGAAGCTCGTGGACGCCCCCCTCTCCGGCTTCCTCGACGGCCGGCTCGATGCCGCGGGCGAGGGGCCGGTGGAGTGCCGGCTGCGCCGCGCGGACGGCAGCTTCGGTGCCGCGCTGGTGCGGCGCTTCGACGGGCTCCCGGGCGAGGACTCGGTCTGGGTCCTGCGCGACGTGGCGGAGCTCCGCGAGCGCGAGGCCCTCCTCACCGAGCTCAGCCACGAGCTCCGCACGCCCGTCACCGTGATCGCGGGCTACGCGCGCCTGCTCCTCTCCGAGGACGTGGGCCCGCTCAACGAGGTGCAGCGCCGCTTCCTCCAGCAGAGCGCGCGCAGCGCCCAGCGCCTCGTGGACCTGATCGGCCGGATCCTCGAGGCGGCGGCCCACGCCCGGGGCGGCGTCGAGCTCGAGTGCAGCGAGGCGTCGCTCGCGCCGACGCTGGAGGCGGTGGCGGACCTCGTCGCGCCGCTGCTCGAGCAGAAGCGCCTCTCCCTCGAGATCGCCCTCGACCCCGCGGCCCTGCGCGCGCGCTTCGACGCGCTGCGGGTGGAGCAGGTGCTCTCGAACCTGCTCGGGAACGCGATCCGTCATGCTCCCCCGGGAAGCACGATCCGTGTCACGAGCGCGGCGCGGCCGCGCGGCTTCGTCGAGATCGCCGTGGGCGACGAGGGTCCGGGCGTGGCGCCCGGGGACCGCGAGCGGATCTTCCAGCCCTACGTGCGGGGCGGCGACCGCCGGCGCCCCGGCGGCCTCGGCCTGGGCCTCGCCATCGCGAAGCGGCTGGTGGAGGCCCACGGCGGCTCGATCGGCGTGCGCGAGGCGTCCGGCGGCGGGAGCGTCTTCGCGTTCACGCTGCCGGCGGCGGACCCGACCCGGGCGGCCGGGGTCCCGCGTGGCTGAGCGCGGCGTCCGGGCGGCCAGGCCCCCGCGCCCGCGCGGGCTGCGCGGCGCCCGGCGCGTCCTCGTGGTGGACGACGCCGACGCGATCCGCGGCTACCTCGCGAGCCTCCTCGAGCTCCAGGGCCTCGAGGTGGATACCGCCGACGACGGGCGCTCGGCGCTCGAGCTGCTGGAGAGCGGGGTCGCCCCGCAGGTGATCCTGCTCGACGTGATGATGCCCGGGCTCGACGGACTCTCGACGCTCAAGCGCATCCGCGAGCTCGACGCGAACGTACCCATCATCATGCTCTCCGTCGTGGGCAAGGCCAGCACCATCGTGGAGGCCATGCAGCTCGGCGCCACGGACTACCTGAACAAGCCCTTCGAGCCCGACGAGCTCGAGCTCGTGCTGCGCCGCGCGCTCGAGGTGGCGGCGCTGCGCGGCGAGCGCGACGAGCTCCTCGAGTCGCTGGCGGAGGTCGCCGCGTCGTCGGTCTGGGAGAGCCCGGCGCTGCGGCGCGTGCGCGAGGTGATCGACCACATCGCGGACACCGACGTCACGGTCCTCATCCAGGGCGAGAGCGGCGTCGGCAAGGAGATCGTCGCCCGCACCATCCAGGCGACCTCCACGCGGCGCGACAAGCCCTTCGTCAAGGTGAACTGCGCGGCGCTGCCGGAGCCGCTGCTCGAGAGCGAGCTCTTCGGCTACGAGAAGGGCGCCTTCACCGGCGCCGGCTCGCGCAAGATCGGGAAGTTCGAGCTCGCGCACGGGGGCACGATCTTCCTCGACGAGATCGGCGAGATGAGCCCGGCGCTCCAGGCGAAGCTCCTGCAGGTGCTCCAGGATTCCGAGTTCACCCGGCTCGGCGGAAACAAGGACATCCGCGTCGACGTGCGCGTGGTGTGCGCCACGAATCGTGAGCTGGTGCAGATGGTGCGGGAGGGCGGCTTCCGCGAAGACCTCTACTTCCGCCTGAACGTCGTGAACCTCGACATCGCGCCGCTGCGCGAGCGGCGCGAGGAGATTCCGGCGCTCGTGGAGGTGTTCCTGCGCCGCTACTGCGCGAAGTACGGACGCCCCCAGCGCACGCTCAGCCCGACGCTGCTGCGAGCCTTCTCGCGCTACGCGTTTCCGGGCAACGTGCGCGAGCTCGAGAACCTCGTGAAGCGCATCGTGGTGCTGGAGAGCGAGAGCTCGATCCTCGAGGAGCTGCTGGGCGGCGGCGAGTGGAGCGCGGCGCGGGCGGCGAGCTCCTTCGAGAGCCTGCTGCGCTCCGTCGAGGAGAGCGCGGGCACGGTCCCGCTGCGCGAGGTGGGACGGCGCGCGGCGCTGGAGGCGGAGCGCGAGACCATCGAGCGGGTCCTGCACCGCACCCACTGGAACCGCAAGCAGGCCGCGCGCCTGCTGGGCGTGAGCTACAAGACCCTGCTCCAGAAGATCCGCGAGTGCGGGCTCGGCGAGGGGGAGTAGGGGACGCGCTCGCGCGCCCCCCGGTCCCTTCGGCGGCGGGATGGATTCAGTAGACTCTGGTCTTTGCGAGGTTGCCCCCTGGCCCTGTGCTCCTCCCAGCCCGCGCAGCGCGTCCGCAGCTCGGCCCTCGCGCACGGGCTCTGGCTGCTGCCGTTCCTCGTGCTGGCCGTACCCATCGTGCTCTCCATGTGGCACAAGTGGACCCGCAGCGTCTGGGACAACGGTCACGGGCTCTTCGTCCCGTTCCTGGTGGCGTTCCTCGCGTTCGTCGCGCTGCGTCGGGAGCCCGTGAAGAGCGAGGCGCCTTCGCGTTGGGGCTTCGCGATCCTCGTCCCGGCCCTGCTGCTCGTCGCGATCGACGGCGTCATCAAGATCGACGACCTGCGCGCGCTCGCCCTGATCCTGAGCCTGCCGGGCCTGTCGTTGCTCCTGCTCGGTCCCCGTCGCACACGTGCGCTGCGCTTTCCGCTGCTGCTGGCCTTCTTCATGCTGCCGCTGCCGCCGCCGTTGCTCACGCCCTTGCACCTGCATCTCCAGGCGCTCACCGCGACGGGCAGCGAGTGGTTCCTGCACCTCCTGCGCT
>DASRUS010000346.1:0-6703 GCA_035687825.1 Myxococcota bacterium
CGCCGGCATCCGCCGGCGGGCGCATCGGGCTGCTACGCGGAGCGATGCACCGAGGCCGGTCGGGCGTGGTCGGGCGCGTGCGCCGCCTTCTCCAGCAGCGAGCCGCTGCCCATGCCGCCGCCCACGGACACGTAGGCGCTCTCGCTGTGCTCGGAGAGATCGAGGCCGGCCTCCTCGGCGTCCTCGTCCACGCGCAGCGAGCCGAACGCGAGCTTGAGGCCCGTGAGGATCGCGAAGGTCGCGACGGAAGCGAAGACCGCCGTGAACGCCACGCCCTTGAGCTGCACCACGAGCTGCTGCCCGTTCGACTCGATGCCCGAGCCCAGCGTCACGGCAAAAAGGCCCGACGCGATGGCGCCCCACATGCCGCCCATGCCGTGGACCCCGAAGGCGTCGAGCGAGTCGTCGTAGCCGGCCATCGGCTTCAGGAAGGTGAGCGCCGCGTAGCACACCAGGCACACACCGAAGCCGACGGCGATCGAGCCCAGCGGGCTCACGTTCCCGCAGGCGGGCGTGATCGCCACGAGACCCGCGACGGCGGCGGTCGCCATGCCGAGGGCCGTCGGCTTGCCGCGATGCAGCCACTCGATCACCGCCCACGTCACGACCGCGGTGGAGGTCGCGGTGCTCGTGTTGAGGAAGGCGAGCGCCGCCAGCGGGCTCGCGCTGAGCGCGCTCCCGGAGTTGAAGCCGAACCAGCCGAACCAGAGGAGGCCCGCGCCGGTCACGCACAGCGGCAGGCTGTGCGGGGGCATCGGCTCCCGGCCGAAGCCGCGCCGCTTGCCCAGCATGAGGGCTGCGACGAGCGCGGAGAAGCCACTCGACATGTGCACGACCATTCCGCCCGCGAAGTCGATGGCGCTCGCCTTGAAGATCCAGCCGTCGGCGGACCACACCATGTGGGCGATCGGGCAGTACACGACGATCAGCCAGATGGTGATGAACGCGATCCACGCGCCGAACTTCATGCGCTCGGCGATCGCCCCGAGGATCAGCGCCGGCGTGATGATGGCGAACATCGCCTGGAACATGATGAACACGTACTCCGGGATGTTGCGCGGCGGCGTCGCGAAGTTCGCGACCACCGAGTCGAGCGTCACGCCGGAGAGGAACGCTTTCGAGAGCCCGCCGAAGAAGGCGTTGCCCGGAGCGAAGGCGATGCTGTAGCCGACCAGGATCCAGGCCAGCCCCACCACGCCGGCGGCGATGAAGCACTGCATCAGCACGTTCAGCACGTTCTTCGCGCGCACCAGGCCGCCGTAGAAGAGTGCCAGGCCCGGGAGCGTCATGAGCAGCACCAGGGCCGTGGACGCGAGCACCCACGCCGTATCGCCCGTGTCGATGGCGGGGGGCGCGGCCGTGGCCTCCTGCGCCCGGGCGGACGCGGCGACGAGCCAGGCGGGTAGCGCGGCCGCCAAGGCGGTCCCGGCGCGCCGGAGGAAGAAGCGGTCGGTGGATCCGTGCATGGGCGCTCCTCTCGATCGTGCAACCGAGCGGCGCAGCGCCGGGTGCTCCTGCCCCGGGGCGCCGCCGTCGGCTTCCCCGGCCATCGCAAGGCGCGTGCCAGCACCGCGGGCCCCATCCGCGCGCCGGGGCACGCGATCCAGCCCCTTTCTGCACGGAACTGCTCAAGAAGTGACGGATCGTGCCCGCCGATTGAGCAGGCCCGGCGGTCCGCCTCGGGGAGCGCGGACGGCCGGAGCGGGAGGCTCCCCCGGGGCCTCTTCGCCCTAGCGCGCCCCGGCGAAGACCTCGAACACCTCGCGCGTCGTCTTGCGCGGGGCGTAGCCGAACTCTTCCTTGAGACGCCGGTTCGAGAGCACCGGGCGATGGCGCAGGAAGCCCACCTGCTCGGGGCCGTACTGGGTGAGGTCGAGGCGTTTGCCGAGCCAGAGGGCGGCGCGGACGAGCGCGACGGGGAGCGGCAGGTAGGGCTTGCCGAGGCGGCCGGCCATCTCGCGGAGCGTCAGCGTGCCGTCGCCCGCGAGGTTGAAGACCCCCGCGCCGCCCTCGTGGATGCCGCGCAGGATCGCGCCCACCACGTCTTCGTCCCAGACGAGCACGAACGGGCTCTGCGCGCCGGCGAGGCCGACCACGAAGCGGCCCTCGAACAGGTTCGTGATCTGGTTGCGCGCACGGGCGCCGAGGATCGTGCCCGGGCGAAACACGAGCTGGAGCAGCTCGGGATGCTCCGTGCGAGCGCGCGCGAGGAGCTCCTCCACGAGCCGCTTGTGATCCGAGTAGGCGAACTCGGGGTTCCCGCGCAGGGGGGCGCCCTCGTCGATCCACTCCGGGTTGTCCGCGTGATAGCCGTAGGCCGCGCCGCTCGAGGTGTAGACGAGCTTGCGCACCCCGGCGGCGAGGCAGGCCCCCAGCACGCGCCGCGTGCCCACCACGTCCACCTCGTACTCGAGCTGGCGGTTCGAGTCGCGCCCCGGCGTCACGATCGCCGCGAGGTGCACCACGAGGTCCACCGCGAAGCGGCGGCAGAGGTGTGCCAGGTCCGCAGAGCGCACGTCCGCCTCGGCGTACTCGACGCCGGCCAGACGCTCGGCCTCGGAGGGCGCGCGCAGGTCGGTCGCGACCAGGCTCTGGACGCCGCGTGGCTCGCGCGCCAGGGCCGCCACGAGCTGGCGGCCCACGTAGCCGCCCGCGCCCGTCACGAGGACCGAACGGTACGGGCGCTCCCCCGCCCTCACGCGCGCCCCCCGCGAGCATTCACGCGCCGGCCGGCTCCTGGTGCATGTCCTTGAAGTGCTGGAGCCCGGGCGCCAGCATGTGCGCGTTCGGATCCACGTCCACGTGCACCACCGAGCAGCGCCCCGCGGCGAGACAGCGCCGCAGCGCGGGCTCGAGCTCGTCGGGGTGCGAGACGCGCTCGCCGTGCGCGCCCATCGCCTCGGCGAGGCGGTCCCAGGCGATCTCGCCGAGCTCGGTGTTGATGGTGCGCGTGGCGCCGGCGGGGCCGAGGGCGGTGTGGAACATCTCGCGAAGGGGCTGGAGCTGCACGAGCTGGTTGATCTTCACCATGCCCCACTGCCGGTCGCAGGCCACCAGGAAGATCACGGGCAGCTCGTGGCGCACCGCGGTTTCCACCTCCTGCATGTTGAAGCCCATGGCGCCGTCGCCGATCAGGCAGTAGACCTGCTTCCCCGGCCGCGCCAGCGCCGCGCCGAGCGCCTGGCCCACGCCAGCCCCCAGGTGCCCGAAGTGCGCGGTGGAGAGCTGCGTGTTGGGGACCCGCAGCTCCGTGAAGAAGTTCCCCCACACGGCGGTGTTGCCGCCGTCGAAGACGACGGTCGCGTCGTCGTCGAAGACGCGCCGGCAGATCGCCGGGAGGTGCGCGGTCAGCATGGGCGCGCCGCGCTTCTCGAGCATCGCGTCGAGGCTCGCGCGGTTCGCGTCCTTCTGCTTCGCGAGCTCCGCCACGCGGCGCTGGCGCTCGGCCCGCGGCCCGTGGCGCCTTCCGCCCTTCAGGCGCTCGACGAGCGCGGCGAGGAAGCTCCGCGCGTCGGCGACGATCGCCAGGTCCACGGGGCGGTTGCGCCCGAGGGACGCGTCGTCCACGTCCACCTGGATCATCTTCTGCGACCCGGGCGGCGCCCAGTAGGGAGGCTTCCCCCACCAGTCCGTCTCGCCGAGCTCGGAGCCGACCACGAGCACGCAGTCGGCGGCGTTGCGGAGCGCGCTCACGGCCTCGATGTGGATCATGGGCCAGGCGAGGGCTGAGGTCTCTACGAAAGCGCCGCGCGCGCTCCACGAGGTGGTGACCGGCGCGTGCAGCAGCTCGGCGAGCTCGGCGAGCTCCGCGAAGGCCAGCGCGTGGATCACGCCGCTCCCCACGTGGATCGCGGGCAGCGCCGCCGAGGCGAGGAGCCCTGCTGCGGCCTCGACGTCGCGCGCCGAGGGCTCGAGGGGCTCCACGCGGCGGTACTGGGGGGGCGCCGGCAACGCCACGTCGGCGCACGCGCCGTTGATCAGGTTCTCCGGCACGTCGAGGTGCACGACGCCCGGACGGCCCGTGAAGCAAGCGCGCAGCGCCTTCTGCCCGAGCTCGGGAATGCGCTCGAAGCAGGGCACCGTCTCCGACCACTTCGACATGGCACGGATCACGCCCACGTGGTCGAAGCACTGGTAGGCGCCGCCGCGGTCGGGATACGTGATCCCCGTGCGGCGCGAGCTCGTGACGAGCAGCACGCGGTTGCCCTCGCCGTTCTCCACCGCGACGCCCGGCAGCATGTTCGCGACGCCGGGCCCGTTGCTCGCGATGCAGACGCCGAGCCGGCCCGTGAGCCGCGCATAGGCGCCCGCCATGTGCGCCGCCACCGCCTCGTGGCGCGGCGAGATCATGCGCATGCCGAGCTCGACGCAGTGCGCGAAGAGCTGGGTGTAGGTGCCGTCCACGATGCCGAAGAAGGTGTCCACACCCTCGTTGCGGAGCAGCTTCGCGAGGAGCGCTCCACCGGTCGTCTGCGTCATCGCTCCCTCCGATCGGACTGCGCGCCCGATTCACTCCTCGGCGGCCGCGTCTTCGCCGCGGTCCTCGGCCACGTAGCCGATCCCCTTCACCGTGTGGATCAGCTTCACCCCGAAGGCCCGGTCCACCTTCTTGCGCAGGCGGTTCACGTGCACGTCGATCACGTTGTTGTGGGCGTCGAAGCCCCAGCCCCACACCTTCTCCACGAGCATCGTGCGCGAGACCACGTGGCCCGCGTTCTGCACGAGGTACGCGAGGAGGTTGAACTCCTTGGGCGTGAGATCGATGCGGCGCCCGGCCCGCTCCACCCGGTGGGCCTTCACGTCCACCACCAGGTCCGCGAGCTCGAGCCGATCCGCGGGCGGGCGGTCGAGGCTGCGCCGGGCGATGGCCCGGATGCGCGCCAGGAGCTCGGCGAACGCGAAGGGCTTCGCGAGGTAGTCGTCGGCGCCGAGGTTCAGGCCCTCGATGCGGTGCGACACGTCGCCCTGGGCGGTGAGGAACAGGGCCGGCGTCGCCACGCCGAGCGCGCGCAGCCGGCGCAGCACCTCGAAGCCCGAGAGGTCGGGGAGCATGACGTCGAGGACGAGGATGTCGTAGGCGCCCTCCGTCGCCCGCTCGAGACCCGCGGCGCCGCTGCCGGCGAGATCCACGACGCAGCCGTGCTGGGCCAGCGCCTTCTGGACGAACTCCCGGGCCTCGGGATCGTCTTCGACGTAGAGGATCTTCACGCCGCCTCGCCCGCGCGGGGCCGCTCCGCCCCGCGCGCTGGATCCGCCCTCAACCCTTCAACCCCTCCAATGGTAGTCCTCCGGACAGTTCCGGAGCACCCCGCCCGCGAACAGGCGGTCCATCGCCTTCCAGAAGCTCCGCAGCCACAGGGCCGAGGCCTCCTTCGCGCCGAGCTCGAGCTCGTCCATCAGGAACCTGCCCCAGGCGGCCTTCTTCCACTCCACGAAGTGCAGCACCGCCTTGTCGCCGGCGATGCCCGGCTGGGGAGTGGCCCGGCCGAGCGGCGAGTGGATGGCCTTGAGGGTCACGTTCACCCCCGGCCCGGCGCAGATCGTGTGGGCGTAGGTGTTCACGTCGCGCCGGCGGTCGAAGAGGCAGGTGATCGCGACCACGCTCCCCTCCTCGAGCTCCGCCGACTCGGTGGGGAAGACGACCCGCACCCGGTCGCCCTCGAGCTCCTTGTACAGGCGCACCTCGCGACGCACCCGGAAGCCCGCGGCCTCCGCGTAGGCGACCTCCGCCTCGAAGCACGCGCTCGCGAGGCACTTCTTCACGATCTCCTGCTCTCTCGTCATGGCCATCCTCCTGGCTCTTCGGATCCCGATCAGCGGGTCGCGTGACGCGCGTACTCCCGCTCGATCGTCGCCACGGCCCGACGCAGATCGTCCGCGAGGCCGAGGCTGTCCTCGTTCACGTACATGCCGACGAAGCGGTCGGCGAGATCCCGGCGCAGACCCCGCGCGAAGCCCAGCGCGTACTCCACCGCGGCCTCGCGTTCGCGGAGCGCCGCCTCCACCGAGCGGCGGTACGCCGCCCCGATGGCGAGCTGGAGCTCCGGATCCAGGTCCGCGCGCACGCAGTTCACGCCGAGCGGGAGCGGCAGCCCGCCGTGGCGCTCGGCGAAGAGCCGGCCGAGATCCGCCAGCAGCACGAGGCCCTCGTCGGCGAAGGTGAGCTGCCCTTCGTGGATGAGCACGCCCGCGTCCACCTCGCCCGCGTGCACCGCGTCCATGATGCGCGTGAAGTCCAGGTGCACCTCCTCGAAGGGAGGCAGCAGCCCGCGCGCGACGAGGGTCGCCGTGGTGCGCGACCCCGGCAGCGCGATCCGCGCGCCGGCGAGGGCCGAGAGCGGCTTCTCCTCGAGCGCCACGAGCCGCGGTCCGTAGCCGCGCCCGACGCTCGTCCCCACCTCGAGCCAGCGGTAGCGGTCGCGGAGCCCGAGCCAGGCGTGGAGCGAGAGGGCGGTCACCTCGAGGGGGTCGGCCCCACGCGCGAGGTCGTTCAGGCCCTGGATGTCGAGCAGCACGTGGACGATCTCGCAGCCCGGGATCGCGACCCGACCGCTCGCGAAGCCCCAGAACATGAAGGCGTCGTCGGGGTCGGGGCTGTGTCCGATGCGGAGCTCTCTCATGCGGCGTTCCTCTCGAAGACGCGGAGCGGCTGGTAGAGCGTGTTCCGCTGCACCGGCGTGAAGCCGGCGCTGCGGATCACCTG
>DASRUS010000347.1:0-2512 GCA_035687825.1 Myxococcota bacterium
GACCTCCGGCGGCGCGGCGCTCGTCGTCCACCCTTCGATCACGGCGCCCGCGCAGCTGCGCGGTGCGAAGCTCGCCAGCCCCCAGCTCGGCAACACGCAGGACGTGGCGCTGCGCGCCTGGCTGAAGCAGCAGGGGCTCGAGGCGAACCTCGAGGGCGCCGGCGACGTCTCGATCCTGCCGCAGGCGAATGCGCAGACCCTCGAGACGTTCCGTGCGGGGGAGATCCAGGGCGCCTGGGTCCCCGAGCCGTGGGCGAGCCGGCTCGTCCTCGAGGGCGGCGGCTCGGTGCTCGTGGACGAGGCGAATCTGTGGCCCGGCGGGAAGTTCGTGACGACGCACGTGGTCGTCCGCACCGCGTTCCTGCGCGAGCGACCGGCGCTCGTCGAGCGGATGCTGCGCGCGCACGTGCGGGCCATCGACTTCCTGAACGCGGAGCCCGCGCAGGGGCGCGAGATCGTGAACGCGGCGATCGCGAAGTCGACCGGCAAGGCGCTCCCCGCCGCCGTGATCGAGCGCGCGTGGGCGAACCTCGCGTTCACGGTGGATCCGCTCGCCGCCTCGCTCCGCAAGTCCGCGCAGGACGCGACCGCCGTGGGCCTCCTCGACCCCGTCTCGCTCGACGGGATCTACGACGTGACCGAGCTGAACGCGATCCTCGCCGCGGCCGGGAAGCCGCGCGTCTCGCTGTGAGGGCAGCGCGGTGAACCCCCTCGTCGAGCAGACCCAGTCTGCGCCGGAACACGCGGACGCAACCGGCCCGGAGCTGCGCGCCGCCCCCGACTCGCGGGCTGCGCTTCGCGAGTCGCCAGTCGCGATCCGCATCCGCGACGTCTCGCAGACCTATCACGACGGCCACAGCTCCCTCAAGGCGCTCGACCGGGTCTCGCTCGAGGTGCGGCGGGGCGAGTTCGTGTGCCTGCTCGGCGCGTCCGGCTGCGGCAAGAGCACGCTCCTGAACCTCATCGTGGGCCTGTACCACGTGAGCTCGGGGACCATCGACGTCGGCGGCCGCCAGGTCGGGCTCGTGTTCCAGGATCCGGCGCTCTTCCCGTGGCTCACGGTCCGCAAGAACGTGGAGATGGGCATGCGCTTCCGCGGCGTCGGGGCGGCGGAGCGGCGCTCGCGGTCGCTCGAGCTCCTGCGGCTCGTCCACCTCGATGCGTTCGCCGAGCGTCGGCCGCACGAGCTCTCCGGGGGGATGCGCCAGCGGGTGGCCATCGCCCGCGCCCTCGCGCAGGAGGCCGACGTGCTGCTCATGGATGAGCCCTTCGGCGCCCTGGACGCCATGACGCGCGACGTGCTGCACGACGAGCTCGAGGCGATCTGGTCGCGCACGGCGCTCACCGTTCTCTTCGTGACGCACAACGTGCGCGAGGCCGTGCGGCTCGGAGACCGGGTCGTGCTGCTCTCCAGCCGGCCCGGCCGCGTGGTGGCGGAGTTCCCCATCGGGATCCCGAGGCCGCGCGGCGTGGACTCCGTGCCCGTCGCGCAGGCGGCGGCCGAGATCACGGACCGGCTGCGCCAGGAGGTCCGCCGGCATGGCCGCTGAACGTCCGCCCGTCGCGCTGCGCGAGTCGCTCGAGCAGGAGATCGAAGGCCTCGACGCCCTCGACGCCCCCTTCGTCGAGCGCGAGCGGACGCTCGGCCGCGTGTGGAGCGCGGCCTGGCCGAAGCTCGCGGCGGTGGGGATCGTGCTCGCCCTCTGGCAGGGGGTGGTGTGGACCGGCTGGCGCCCCCCCTACGTGCTCCCCGGCCCCGCGCGCGTGCTCGCGGAGCTCGGCGATCTCCTCGCGACCGCGAAGTTCTGGTCCGCGGTCGCGACCACACTCCGGCGCGGCGCGACGGGGTTCGCGCTGGCGATCGTGCTCGGGACGGCGCTCGGCGTCGCGGTCTCGCGCAGCCGCGTGCTCCGGCGCGCCCTCGGCTCGTTCATCACCGGGCTCCAGAGCATGCCGTCGATCGCGTGGTTTCCGTTCGCGATCCTCGTCTACAAGCTCTCGGAGTCGGCGATCCTCTTCGTCGTCGTGCTCGGCGCGTCACCCTCCATCGCGAACGGCCTCGTGAGCGGCATCGACCACATCCCGCCGCTCCTGCTCCGGGCCGGGCGCGTGCTCGGCGCGCGGGGGCTCGCGAGCCTGCGGCACGTGGTGCTCCCCGCCGCGCTGCCCGGCTACGTCGCCGGCCTCAAGCAGGGCTGGGCGTTCTCGTGGCGCTCGCTCATGGCGGGCGAGCTGCTGGTGATCATCGAGACGCGCCCCGCCCTAGGCAGCCAGCTCCAGTTCGCGCGCGAGCTCTCCGACGCGCCGGCGCTGATCGCGCTCATGATCGTCGTGCTCGCGATCGGGATCCTGGTGGACGGCCTGGTCTTCGCGGCGCTGGAGCGGCGCATCCGCCGCCGGCGCGGGCTCGTGGAGGTCGGCGCGTGACGACCGGATCGGGGTAAAGCTCGCCGGCGAAGGCGCAGCGATCGAGTGGCACCGCGACGCCGACCGGAGCTGCACCCTGCCGGGG
>DASRUS010000348.1:0-2153 GCA_035687825.1 Myxococcota bacterium
GCGGGGGGGACGATCCGATCCGCGAGCGCCGCCACCACGAGGCGTCCTTCCCGGGGCACGAGGGGCTGCATGCGGAGCGGCGAGTGCGTCGCGAAGGCGCGCTCGAGGGCCGCCTCGTCGAGGCCCGCCGCCTCCGCGGCATGACGCCGGGGCTCGCGCATGCCCCGCCACACGAGGGCCGAGAGCGATGCCACGGGGATCATCGGGATCGCGCAGGCGAGCCCGGGCTCGAGCGACGCGAAGAGCGCGGTGGTGTAGCCCCCGAGGCTCATGCCGTAGACCCCGAGCGCCGGCGCGCCCTGCACACGCAGCCAGCCCGTCAGGCGGCGCAGATCCCAGATCGCCTGGGTGAAGGCCGCGTTCGTCCAGAGCGGGTGGCCGTCGAGGAAGCCCGCGCCCGAGCGGCGCAGCGCCGCGCGCGGCCCGTGCAGCGGGAGCACCACCGCCGCCACGTCGAGGCCGAGCTTCTCGTGGAGCCGGCGCACCTCGAAGGCCTGGGAGTCGAGGACGAGCCTCCCCTGCCCGTAGCCGTGGATGCAGAGCACCGTGGGGCGCGGGCCGTCCCGGTGGCGCCAGAGGTAGACGTGCGCGGTCCGGTTGCGCTCGTTCGCGAGGTACCCGGTGTGGATCTCGGCGTCGTGCGGCTCGTACTCGCTCGTGAACGTGACGTGCTCGAAGGGCGCGGCGCCGCGCACCGTGCGCGACACGAGCTTCGGCTTCTCGAGCGTCGGCGGAACCGGGTGAGCGCGCTCGGGGTGGTCGAGGAGACCGCGCTCCGCGTTGCGCCGTCCGGCTTCGAGCACTTCCTGCGCGATGCGCCGCAAGTCATCGTCGCGCCTCCGGAAAGCGACCTCCCAGTAGAGCTTCAGGAGCTCGTCCGCTGCCACCCCGGCGTTCAGGGCCGCACCGAGGGGCGACGGGAGCGAGTGGGGCGCGGGGGGCCGGTCGAAGGCGAGGGCGAGCTGGGTCCCGCAGAGCACCACGCCCAGACCCGCCACGGCGGTCGCGAGACCCGCACCCGTCGGACCGAAGGCCGCCAGCGCGAGGCCGGCGAGCACCGTCGCCACGCCCGCCGCCACCACGTGGCGCGGCGTGAACCACGTGGCGCGCCGGGCCACCTCGATCGCCACCGCCCCGAGGAAGATCGCGAGCGGCGACGCCGCGAACGCCGCGGAGGGCCCGGTCGCGAGCGCGGTCCCGGCGAGGAGCAGCGCCGTCGCTCCGAGGAAGCAGGCGGCGAAACGCGGATCCATGGAGCCTCCTCGCGGCGGGCGGTGCGCAAACCCCGACGCCGCGTCCTGCGATGGGTTACGTCAGATCCCGATCGCGCGCCATTTCGGGCCGCCACGGCGCCTCCTCCCCCGCCCGGCGCAGCGCGCGGAGGTCGGTGCGGTGCCACTGGGCGTTGTCGAGCCGCACCGTCCAGAGCAGGGTCCGCACCACACCGGCGTGCGTCACCACCGCGAAGCGGGTCCCGGCGCGCCGGAGCGCGGCCGCCTCGAGCGCGGCCATCACGCGCACGCGGAGCTCGCGGCGCGACTCGCCGCCCCCGGGGCGCAGGTCGAGGTCGCCCGCGCGCAGCTGCGCGAGATCCTCGGGCCAGCGCTCGGCGATCTCGTCGACGGTGAGACCGCCCCAGTCCCCCACGTCGAGCTCGCGGAGCCGCGGCTCGAGCTCGAGGTCGCAGCCCAGCTCGGCAGCGGCGAGCCGCGCCGTCTCGCGCGCGCGCTCGAGGTCGCTCGCGACGATCGCGCGGACCCCTTCGCGCGCGAGCTCCCGGCCCAGCGCCCGCGCCTGCTCCCGCCCGCGCTCCGAGAGGGGCGGGTCGAGCTGGCCCTGCCAGCGCCGCTCGACGTTCCAGGTGGACTCGGCGTGGCGCGCGAGCACGAGCTCGTGGGCTTCGAGGTCGCGGGCGTTCATTCGGGCGGAAAGGCGCGGCCGATCTCGACCAGCAGGTTCCACAGGCGCAGCGAATCCAGGCTCACGAAGGGCTTGCCGCTCGTCACGAGCGCCACGGCCAGGCGCCGGGCGGGGTCGGCCCAGGAGATGATGTTCGTGAAGCCGAGGTGTCCGAAGGCGTAGGGCGTGTCCGGTCCGAAGAGGCTCAGCGAGGTGCCGCCCAGCATGAAGCCGAGCCCGTAGCGGAGCGGGAT
>DASRUS010000349.1:0-4485 GCA_035687825.1 Myxococcota bacterium
CCGTCTACGACCTCGACGCGCGGGTCGTGACGCGCCCGCTCCCGCGCTGTGAGCCGCGCGCCGAGCGGGTCGAGGTCCTGGCGGAGCGGGGCGCGCACCCGCGCCTCGACGAGGCGGGGGAGTTCCTCTGGTTCGACGCGGAGACGCCGGACGGGCGCCGCCAGGTGCACCGCCTCGAGCGCGCCTCCGGACACGGGGTCTGCTGGACCTGCGAGGAGCCGGGCAACAACCTGCGCCCGTCCCCGGGTGGCGCGCGCAGCGCGGTCTTCGACTCGGATCGTTTCGTCTCGTGGCGCGAGCCCACGAACACGGAGCTCTTCCTCGCGAAGGGAAGCGGCGATGCCCCGCGTCGGATGGCGCGTCGCCTCACGTTCCACGCCGGCCCGGACGACCACGCGCTCTTCCATCGCTCCGGCGTGGTCGTCTGGTCGCGCGGCATCGGGGGCCGACATCACGTGGTGTCGGCGTCGCTGCGTTCGGGGCACGGAGGCCTGCTCCTCGGCGCGCCGGGACTCCTGTGGAGCGGCGGCGCGCGCTGGACGGTCCCCCTCGACTGGTCTCCCGACGGGCGCACCCTCGCCGTGGGGCATGGCCAGCCGTGGCAGCCGCTCCACGCCACGTTCCTCGATCCCGCGACGGACGCGCGGCGCGAGGTCTCCGCCGAGGTGCCGCCCGGCTCTGCGGTGGCGTTCAGCGCCGACGGGGGCTGGAGCTTCGTGGCGGCGACGCGGCCGAGCGGGCCGCGGGCGTGGCTCCCGGGATGGCTCGGCTTCCTCCTGGCGCGTCTCGCGGATCCCGCCGACGCCGCGCCGCGTTTCTCGGGAAGCATCGTTCTCGGTGGCGAGAGCGCGGGGGAGCTCACGCCGATCGACCTCGGCGAGCTCGCCGGGTGGGGCGAGCCGACGGGCATCGCGGCCGAGCCCGACGGGAAGGGGTTCGTCCTCGGCCAGCGCCGGCGCGGGGGCCACGCGATCGAAGAGCGCCTCGTGGCCGTGCGACTCGCCTGCGAGCGCTGAGGTTGGCGAAGTCCCACCCGAGGCGAGACGCCGCACCCACGCTCGGCTCCTGCGCCCCCGGCTATCCTCTGCGCGTGCCGACGCTCGACGAGATCCGGCGCGCCCTCGACGCGCGCGAGCCGCGCACGCTTCCGACCCGGGGCAAGTCCGTGGCCGGCGTCGCCATGGTGCTGCGCGGCGATCCCGCCCGGCCCGAGGTCCTCTTCATCGAGCGCGCGAAGCATCCCGCCGACCCGTGGTCGGGGCACATGGCGTTCCCCGGCGGCCGCGTGGATCCCGGCGACCCGCACGCGCGCGCCGCTGCGGAGCGCGAGACGCTGGAGGAGGTGCGCCTCTCCCTCGCGGACGCGGCCTCCCTCGGCCGCCTCGACGACCTCGCGGGCCGTCACGCGGGCCGGCCCGTCGGGATGGTGATCTCCGCGTTCGTGTATCACGTGGAGCGCCACGCGCCCCTCGCCCCCAACCACGAGGTGGAGGAGGCGCTCTGGCTCCCCCTCTCAGATCTCCTGGACCCCGCGCGCCACGTGGACTACGCGTGGCCCCGCTTCCCCGGCCGCACGCTGCCCGGGATCGTGGTGGGCCACCCCGAGCGCCACGTGGTGTGGGGGCTCACCTACCGGTTCCTGGAGGGTTTCTTCGAGACGCTGAAGGTGACGCTGCCGCGAAGCTCGATCGGGAGCCGGGGGAAGCCGTGAGATTCACGAGCGAGGAACGCGCTGGCTTCGCGCGCGACGGGTACGTGCTCCGGCACGCGACCTACCGGTCGGAAGAGCTCGCCGAGCTTCGCGACGCCGTGGAGACGCTCGTCGCCCGCGTGGTCGAGCACGCGCGCCGGCCGGGGGCCGGGCAGGAGTTCCGTCTCGCCGGGGGGCATCGCTTCCAGTTCTCGAGCCGGACGCTCATCCAGTGGGAGTGGCGCGAGGGCTCGCCCGAGATCCGCCTCATCGAGCCCTTCACCCATCTCGAGCCGCGCTTCGAGCGCTTCTGGGAAGACCCGCGTCTCACAGGTCCCGCACGCGACGCGCTCGGCGCGGAGGAGGTCTGCGCCTTCACCTGCAAGCTCAACCTGAAGCGGCCGCGCGAGGGGTCGGAGTTCCCGTGGCACCAGGACTACCCGTACTGGTACGTGCGCACGCCCGAGCACGCCCACGAGATCGTGACGGCGATGCTCTTCCTCGACGACGCGGTCGCGGCGAACGGCGCCCTGCGCGTGCTGCCGGGCTCGCACCGGGGCGGCCCCGCGCCGCGCGACCGGGGGGAGCCATCGGGCTTCCTCGCCGACCCCGCGCGGATCGACGCGTCGCGCGAGGTGCTGATCGAGGTCGAGGCCGGATCGGTGCTCTTCTTTCCGGCGCTCCTGCTGCACCGCTCGACGCCGAACGCCTCGGACCGCCCGCGGCGCGCGATCCTGCTCTCGTTCCAGCCCTCGGGACGCCCGCGCCAGGAGGCGCTCGAGTGGCGGCCCGAGCTCGTGAACGAGCTGCCGTAGCGCAATCGGCCGCGCTCCGAGAGGCCGCCGCCCGTTCAGCCGGCCGGCATGAGCGCGACGTCGATCACCAGCCGGTCGGCCTCGGACTCGAGCGCGTCGCGCAGGCGGCGCACGTCGGCGTCGTCCGGGACCTCGACGGTCATGCGCAGCTCGTAGTGGGGCGAGCCGCCGGGTCCCGGCCGGCTCTGGCTCGCGAGGTCGGCGATGTTCACGCCGTGCTCGGCGAGGATCCCGCAGATGCCCGCCACGATCCCGGCGCGGTCCTCGCCCGCCGCCTCCACGCGGTAGAGCCGCGTGCCGGGCGCGGGGAGCGCGGAGCGGGGACCGCCCTCCAGGTGACGGAGCAGGATCGTGAGGCCGTGGTCGCGTTCGAGCTGCTTCGCGCCGATGGCGAGCCGGTCGCCGCAGTCCTCGCGCATGCCCGAGCAGAGCAGGATCACCGCGAAGTCGGTCCCGAGGATCGTCATGCGCGAGTCCTCGAGGTTCGCGTCGGAGTCGTAGATGAGGCGCGCGAGCTCGGCGACGAGACCCGGGCGGTCGCGGCCGATCGCGGTGAGGACGAACCAACGGCGCATGCTCTCTGCCTCCGCCGGCATGCTACCGCGGGGCGCGCGCGGGGTCTCGATCCCGTCAGCCGGCGGGCGTCTCCGAGCCGCCGCCCGCACCGGGGTCGAAGCCCTCGCACTCCCGGACCGGGAGCGGCGGGTAGCGACGGAAGCGGGCGTCGGTCTCCGCGCGCCGGCAGCGCCAGAAGACCGCGCCCCGGGCGGTCGGCTGGGCGTGGCCGAAGCGGCACGCCGCGCAGAGGCCGACCGCCGCATCCGGGTCGCGCACCTCGCCCACGCTCACGGAGCGGTCTCGCACCCCCCGCGCGGGTTCTTCACGGCGGGCGTTCGCACGCGCCCAGTCTACAATCCGGGTCCATGGGACGCCTGCGCGATCTCGCCGGGCGCGCGGGCCGGATCCTCGAGCTCGCCGAGCGCTTGCTCGCGGATCTCGCGCCCGCGCGGCCGGATGCGAGGGTCTTCGAGCGCCACGTCGCGTTCCGCTGGGACGTGCGCGGGCGCCACGGGCGCCTGGTCCCCATCGCGGAGCCCGCGCTCTTCGACCTCGATGACCTGCTCGGCGTGGAGCGGTCGGTGGAGCGCCTCGTCGCGAACACGGAGCAGTTCGTGCGCGGGCATCCCTCGAACCACGTGCTCCTCTTCGGCGAGCGGGGGACGGGGAAGTCCTCGGCGGTGCGTGGCCTCCTCGGGCGCTTCGCGCCCCAGGGCCTGCGCATCGTGGAGGTGCACAAGAACGACCTGCTGCACCTCCCCGACGTGCTGGCCGCGCTGCGCCCCGCCCCCCAGCGCTTCTTCCTCTTCTGCGACGATCTCTCCTTCGACGAGGGGGAGGTCCAGTACCGCGAGCTCAAGGCCGCGCTCGAAGGGAGCCTCGCGGCGCCGCCCGCCAACGTGCGGATCGTCGCCACGAGCAACCGGCGTCATCTGCTGCCCGAGCGCATGGAGGAGAACCGCGCGGCGCGCCTCAGCGACGAGGGCGAGCTGCGGCTGACCGAGTCGCTGGAGGAGAAGCTCGCGCTCTCGGACCGTTTCGGGCTCGTGCTCGGCTTCCACGGCTTCGATCAGGAGACGTATCTCGCGATCGTCGAGCACTACGCGAAGCAGGCGGGGCTCGGGGTCGCGCCCGACCGGCTGCGCGCCGAGGCGCTCCGCTTTGCCCTCGACCGCTCGAGCCGCTCGGGGCGCACGGCGAAGCAGTTCGTGGCCGAGGTGGCGGGGCGGGAGGCGCGGGAGCGGAGTCGCTAGAGCCGAGTGGGCGCTCGCTCTTCGTGGGAGGCGCCGGGCGACGAGGGGGTCGTCGCTCGTGGCTCGCCCGCCAACGCGGCACCGGAAGCGTCAACGCCTCGTCAGCGCACGGCGACGGTATCCTGCGGCGATCCGTGGCGGGCTGCGCTTTACCTCGCGCCGACCCCCT
>DASRUS010000350.1:0-5665 GCA_035687825.1 Myxococcota bacterium
GCACGCGGTGATGGCGCGCGTCGAAGAGCGGCACTGGTGGTACCGGGGCCTGCGCGACTGCCTCGCGCGCGTGCTCTCGCGGCCCGACCTGCGGCCGCCGGAGCACCCGCGCGTGCTCGACGCGGGCTGCGGCACCGGCGAAAACCTCCGCTTCCTGCGGGGCCTCCTCCGACCCGCCTACCTCGGCGGCTTCGACGTCTCCGAGGAGGCGCTCGCCCTGGCCGGCACCAAGGAGCCGAGCGCCGACCTGTACCTCGGCGATGTCTGCAATCCGATACTGCGCACCGAGGTCCTCGACCTCGTCGTGAGCCTCGACGTCGTCTACGTCCCCGGTGTCGAGCGCGCCAGACCTGGGCTGCGGCGCCTGGTGGAGCACCTGCGTCCGGGGGGGCTCCTGGTGCTGAACCTCCCCGCGTACCGCTGGCTCTACAGCGAGCACGACGTGGCCGTGCACTCGAGCGAGCGCTACGTGCTCGGCGAGGTCCGCAGCCTCCTCGCCGACCTCGGACTCGCGGTCGAGGTCTTGAGCCATCGGCTCTGTTTCCTCTTCCCGCTGGTGGTGGCGGCGCGCCTGCCGGGCAAGCTCCGCGCGCGGCCGGGCGACGTGAACGCGCGCTCGGATCTGCACCGCACGCCCTCCGACGCCGTGAACCGCGCGCTCTTCGCGGTGCTCCGCTTGGAGAACAAACTGATCGCGCGCGGCGTGCGCCTGCCCTTCGGGAGCTCGATCTTCGCCGTGGGCCGCAAGCCGCTCGCCTCAGGGTGACCTTCGCCCCTGGGATCGGGCTCGGACAACGCGGGGGTCGCCGCTCGTGGCTCGGCCGCCAACACCGCGGTGGAAGCGTCGCAGCCTCGGCAGCGCACGGCGGCGGCGACCTGCGATGGCACGTGGCGGCCTGCGCTCTACCTCGCGTCGACCCCCGCGCCGCCCGCCGAAGCGCGTCGGGGCATGCGACGGCTTCCGCGTCCGGCTCGGGAACGGTCTCGTCCGAGTCATCGTTCTGCTGCGGGCCGGGGCCGAGGGGGTCGGCGCGAAGTCAAACGCAGGTCGCCACGGGCCCCCGCACGGGTGCACGCAACTGCGCTGACGAGGCGGTCGCCCCGCCGCCGAGCCGGTTGGCGACCGAGTCATTCGCGACGACCCCCTCGGCCCCGGCCCGCAGCTCCTCGCAGGGAAAGACCGTCCCCGATCGAAGCGAGCGGCGACCCCTCCACGCCCGCCGAACCGCCGATCGTCCTCGAGGCAAGCCCTCTACTGCTCCACCTCCACCCACACCGGGCTCGACCAGGCGAGCCCGCCGTCCTCCTGCTGCACGCGCACGTAGAGGTGCTCGCCCGGCCGCACCTCCGCCGGGTCCTCGGCGCGCAGCTCGAGGCTCTCGCCGCCGTCGCCCGCCACGGAGAAGAGCACCTCGCCGCTCTTCACGCAGTCGATGCGCGCGATGGGCGCCGTCCCCACGGCCCGCACGTGGATCTCGCGCGGCGCGCGCGGGTCGCGGACGCGCAGCACGCCGCCCATGCCCACGCCCGACACCTCGAAGCGTAGAACGATGCGCGGGCCGCTCGTGGCGTAGACGCGCCGCGCGCGCAGGGCCGCCAGCAGGGCGTCGCGCTCCAGGCGCTCCGCGAAGATCGCCGCGAGCCCGAGCGTGCGCCCCTCCGGCGCTCCCACGCCGGGGTGCCCGTCGTGGGTGTCGCCCGAGCCCACGATCCCGAGGCGCCAGCCGCGCGCCAGCGCGTCCCGGACGAACCCGCCCGGCACCGGGGAGTAGATGCGCTCCGGACACTCCAGGCACTCGGAGCTGCCGTGCACCGAGACGATCTCCACCACCGGCTCGAACGTCGGGTCGGGCGGGATCGACCAGTCGATGGGCACCGGGCCGCCGCCCGGGTGGTGCGCGATCGTGAGCGCGGGCTGCCCCGCGAGCCGGGCCCAGAGCTCCTCGGGCTCGTCGCTCCCGGGATCCGTGGACCCGATGACCTCGCCGCCGCCGTCGAACCAGAGCACGTGGCGGTGGCCGAAGATCCAGTTGGTCCACTCGAAGCCGTGGAGCGTCACGAAGCGGCCGGGCTCGTGGAAGGCCTCCGTCGTCTCGCGGATCTCGCGCCGAAGGTCGGGCGTACGGTCGAGGAAGCGCAGGCCGAAGTGGTCGTGGTCGGTGAGCGCCGCCGCGTCGAGCCCCGCCACGTCGCGCGCGTAGCGCAGGAAGTCGGCGGGCGTCCCCGTCCCGTCGGAGCGGCCGGAGTGGCCGTGCAGGTCGGCCCACAGGAGGCGCGGCTCCGGCTCCGCGGCGGCGGCGGCGATCACGAGCGGATTCGACGCGAAGGCCGCGTCCCAGCCATCCACCCGGACACGAATGCGTGTCACACCGGCGCGCGACGCCCGCGCGGGCAGGCTCCGCTGCCCGGCGTGGGACCGGTCGAACGCGACGCGCTCGGGCAGGCCCGTGAGACCCGCCGCGTCCACGACCGCGACCTCGCCCGTGAAATCGGTCGCCGCGTTCCAGACGGCGTCGAGGGCGGCGATGCGCACCCGGACGGGGTCGCCCTCGCGCGCCGTGGAGGGCACGACGACGCGGAGCGATCGCGCCGGGCCCGGCAGGATGCGCAGCGTGGGCGGGTCGTCGATCGGCGCGGCCAACCCGTCGCCGTCGCCGTCCACGCGGAGGAAGAACTCCTCCTCGCTCTCGGCGAAGCGGTCCACCTGCGCCGCGCCCGGCCCCTCACCCCCGTAGCGGATCCGGATCTCGCCGCCCCCCGGGAGCGCCGCGTCCTCGACCCCGATCCGCAGGCAGCCGCTGCCGCAGGGCTCCGGCGCGAGGCGCACGCCGCGCGCCGTGGTCTCCACCGTCGTGTAGCCCTCTAGGGCGGGCTCGAAGGTCTGGGGGTCGCTCCAGCCCCAGAAGGGCGAGATCTGGAGGATCAGGGCGCCGCCGGGCTCGATTCCGGCGGATCCCGCCGTGAAGCGGATCGTCCAGGAGCCGAGGGAGCTCGCGGGGACCGGGTCGGCCGGCGAGACGGTCGCGGTCCCCTGGCCGTCGGACGCGGCGAAGGGCTTCGCCTCGGCGTCGCGGAAGTCCTGAAGGATCTCCGGCCGCGCGCCAGGCGGGAGCGGGCGGCGACCGTCGAAGAGCGCCGGAGCGTCCCGCGAGCCCGGGTCCTCGCTCGCCCCGGCTTCGACGGGCTCCGAGGCTCCTGCGCCCGGCGGGGGTTCCTCCCGGGCGGGGGAGCAGGCGAGCGCCAGGACCGCGAAGACTCCGAGCGCGCCGGCGCTGCGCCGCGTCGGTGCCGCCCCGGGCCGCGCCCGGGCGCCGATCCTCGCGCACTCAGCCGCGCCGATAGGTCCGCTCCAGCCCGCCCCGGCGGCGGTGGCGCTCGATCGCGAGCTCGATCAGGCGGTCGAGGAGGGCGGGGTAGGGGAGACCCGAGGCCTCCCAGAGCCGCGGGTACATGGAGACCTCGGTGAAGCCCGGCAGGCTGTTGAGCTCGCTCACGAAGAGCGCGTTCGTCGTGCGTTCGAGGAGGAAGTCGGCGCGGGCCAGGCCCTCGCCCTCCAGCACGCGGAACGCCTCCAGGGCCAGGGAGCGCGCGCGGGCGGCCACGTCGTCCGGGATCGACGCGGGGACGAGCAGCTCCGTGTCCTCGTCCACGTACTTCGATTCGTAGTCGTACCACTCGCGCTTGGGGACGATCTCGCCCACCACCGAAGCTTCCGGCGGCTCGCCGTCGATCACGCCCACCTCGATCTCCCGCGCGTCGATGGCGCGCTCCACCAGGAGCTTCGCGTCGTAGCGCGCGGCCTCGGCGAGCGCGGGCTCGAGCGCGCGGGGATCCTTCACCTTGGAGATGCCCACGGAGGAGCCGAGCGAGGCGGGCTTCACGAAGAGCGGCGGCGCCATCTCGGCGAGCACGCTCTTCACGACCCCGCTCGGGTTGCGCGTGAAGTCGCGGGAGCGGACCGTGATCCACGGGACGACGGGGAGACCAGCCGCGGCGAGGAGCCGCTTGGCCACTTCCTTGTCCATCTGGATCGCCGAGCCGAGCACGCTCGCCCCCACGTAGGGCACGTCCGCGAGCTCGAGGAAGCCCTGGAGCGAGCCGTCCTCGCCGCCCGTGCCGTGGACGATGGGGAAGACCACGTCGAGGGGCGCCGTCGCCTCGCCCCCTTCCACCCGCGAGAGCCGCCCCTCCCCCGGGACCGCGGGCAGGCGCACCTCGTCGCCGCCGAAGGCGCGCTCGGGGAGCGCGCCGGGCGGCGCGAGCCGCCAGCGCCCGTTCGCATCCACGCCGAGCAGCACCACCTCGTAGCGCGCGGGGTCGAGGGCGGCGACGATGGACGTGGCCGATGCGATCGAGACCTCGTGCTCGACGCTGCGACCCCCGAAGACGACGCCGACGCGAAGCTTGCTCATCCCCCCTCCCCCGAGCGCATGATAGACGCCTCTTGCTCCGACCGCTCCGAGACCCGTACCCTGCCCACGTGTCGGCCGAACTCTCCTCCGGGTTGCGCGCCAAGGAGGCCGAGCTCTTGGAGCGTCTGCGCGGCGCCGGGCGCGTGATCGTCGCGTTCTCGGGGGGCGTGGACTCGAGCTACCTCGCCTGGGCCGCGCACCGCGCCCTGGGGGCCGAGGCGCTGGCGGTGACGGCGCTCTCGCCCTCGTACCCCGAGAGCCACCGGCGCATGGCCGAGCGCATCGCCGCGGACTTCGCGATCCCCCACCGCTTCGTCGAGACGCACGAGATGGAGCGCGCCGACTACCGCGCGAACCGGCCCGACCGCTGCTATTTCTGCAAGACGGAGCTCTTCGAGGTGCTGGACGGCCTCGCCGGCGAGCTCGGCTTCGACGCCGTGGCCTACGGCGTGAACCTCGACGACCGGGGCGACTTCCGGCCGGGACACCGCGCGGCGCAGGAGCACCGCGTGCTCTCACCCCTCCTCGACGCGGCGCTCGCCAAGGCGGAGATCCGCGCGCTCTCCCGCGCCGCGGGGCTCCCCACGGCGGAGCTTCCCGCCTCGGCGTGTCTCTCGTCGCGCCTGCCCTACGGCACCGAGGTCACGCGCGAGCGGCTCGCCCAGGTGGAGGCGGGCGAGGAACGCCTGCGCGAGCTCGGCTTCCGCCAGCTCCGCCTGCGCCACCACGGAGAGCTCGCCCGGGTGGAGATCGATCCCGCCGAGCTGCCGCTCGCCCTCGATCCCGAGATGGCGCGCGCCATCGTGAAGGCGCTCAAGCCCCTCGGCTTCCGCTACGTCTCCCTCGACCTCGAGGGTTATCGGAGCGGGTCGCTCAACGAGGTGCTCTCGCTCCGCGCGAGGACCGCCGCCCGGTGATCGCGCTGGTGGAGTGCGCGGGGGCTCCGCGCGACCTCGGCTTCGACCAGGGTGTGGCCTGCGGATCCGCGCTGCGCGCGCGGGACGCCGGCGCCCCCGCGCGCCTCGCCGACCCGCGCGTGGACCGCGATCTGTGGCGGTACTTCCCGCACCTTGCCGAGCGGAGCGCGGGCCTGGCCCGGGGCGCCCGGGTCGGGCGCCAGTCGCTCGTGGCCTCCCTCGAGCGGGAGCTGCGGGGCGCGGGGGCGGCCTCGGCCGGCGGGCTGGCCCTCGGGATCGACCCCGCGCGAAGCGGCGGAGCCGGGCTCCTCGTGCGCGGCTTCGAGGCGCCCGCGG
>DASRUS010000351.1:0-7429 GCA_035687825.1 Myxococcota bacterium
CCTCGCGATCGAGGTCTCCTCGGGTCGAGAGCTCCGAGCCCGGCCTGCGCGCCGTCCGCTGGCCCTGGCTCCGGTGGGCTGGGCCCTCCGACGCGCAGGACGGCGAGTCGGTGGAGACCGATCTCGGCGACGCCACGCCCCTCGAGCTCGACCTCCGGTTCCGGGCGGCCACTACGTTCCTCCAGCGCGTCGACTTCGAGATCGGCCGCATCCTGCGCCAGATCCTGGAGCGGGGGCTCCACCGTGAGCTCGGCTTCGAGAGCTTCGAGGACTACGTGGTGGAGCGCCTGGACCTCTCGCCGAGGACGGCGCGGCGGCTCGTGCGGCTGGCGCGGGCACCGGAGGCGGTGGCCACTGCGTTCCGCGAAGGGCGGATCACGCTGCTCGCTGCCGAGGCGATCCTGCGCGGGGCGCCGCTCGACGAGACGGTCACGCTGCGGAGGCTCCAGGAGCAGGTCCAGCCCGAGATCGACTTCTGGGCGCCGCCCGCGGTGGCGCGGCTCTTCCTCGCGATGGTCGCGAGAGTCGGACTGGAGCGGCTCCTCGATCACGCGATCGCGACGTGGCTCGCCATGGCGCAGCCGGGCCACGAGGTGTTCGAGTGCGATGGATGGCGGTGCACGGCGCCGGGGTGTAGTGCACGGAGGAATCTCCACCGTCACCACATCGTCTACCGCTCCCACCGGGGCTGCGACGAGCCCTGGAACCTGACCACGCTCTGCGCCTGGCACCACCAGCGCGGTGCGCACGGGACGGGACTGAGGATCCGGGGGCGAGCCCCAGACGATCTCGTCTTCGAGCTCCCGGTCGGCCGCTTCCTTTCCGGCGACCGGAAGGTCGCAATCCGGACGCTCAAAGCGGGCAAGGCCGTGCCGGTCGGAGCTTGGCCCGGACGCTGACGAGCTCGCGGGAGCGAATCGTCGCGAGCGCCCCACGAAGCCTCGAGCACGGCCGCGCAGCGAGCCGCAGGCGAGCGGAGCGAAATTAGAGCGACGGCTCCGGCTCGCTCTCGTCGGGGGCGGGCCGACGCCCGCGCTCGAGGCCCTCCAGGGCCGACGCCACCCGTTCGAGGTTCTTGTTGAGCGCCTCGATGTCGGAGCGCCGCGGCAGGTCGAGGAGCTTCATCACGCGCTCCATCGCCCGCTGCACGAGCTTGTCGAACTCCGGGGGCGTGAACGCCACCCAGTCGGTGCCGCGCTCGCCGCCGCGCAGCATGCGGCGGAGGTTGCTCTGGATCTCCTCGATGCCGCCGCTCGCGTCGCCCACGCCGCGCCGCAGGGCGTAGAGCACGTCGCCGCCGCGCTGGATCAGCTCCGAGAGCAGGTTGCCCGGCACCGAGCGGTTCGCGCGCTCCGTATCCACGAGGATCTGCGAGAGCGTGACGGAGGTGATGTCCTCGCCCGTCTCGTTGTCGCGGACCTGCACCTGCTCGCCGTGCTCGATCAGCTCGCCGATGCCCTTGAGCGTGATGTAGCGGCTGGTGGCGGTGTTGTAGAGCTTGCGGTTCGCGTAGCGCTTGATGAGGACGGGCATGGGTGGGGACGCCTCGTCGGTGGCGCGGGAAGCCCCGGCATCCGGAGCGGCGCGCACGTTAGCAGACACGAGGGAACGAAGCGAGACGGCAAGCGCGAAGCGCGCGCAGCCAACCCAGCGCTTCTCCGCTCGCCTGCGGCTCGCTGCGCGGCTGCGGGCAGCCTTGCCGTAGCCGAGCGGAGTGTGGGTGGTCCGGGCGAGGGGCGCCGCAGGCGCGCCTCGAGCCGGACCGGGTCCCGCCAGGATCTCAGCTCTCCACGGGCACGCGCTGGACGCGGGCTCCGCGCGGGGGCTCGGCGGGCGCGCCCGCCTGGGTCGGTCGCACCCCGAGCTCCCACAGGATCTCGCGCAGGCCGAGGAACGCACGCAGCACCGGGCGCGCGTCGGCGTCTTCGCGGCTGCGCTCCTCCCAGCGCTCGATCTCGTCGTCGAGCGCCTCGTACACCGCGGCCAGCAGCGGCGGTCCCTCGCCCGCGCCGTCGGGCGCGAGCTGCGCGGCGAGCGCGTCGAGCGTGGCCGCGAGGCCGGAGAGGCGCCGCTGCTCGTCGCTCGGCACGCCGGCCGTCGCGAGCGCGGCCGCGTCGAGGAGCGCGCGCACCGCCGCCACCGCCTCGGCGAGCGAGGCGCGCGCGTGGCGCCGCGCCCGCGCCAGCGCCTCCTGCACCGTGCGCGGCCCCCCGGAGGCGAGCTCGGCCTCCTCGGCCGCTCCGTTGGGCTCGTCTTCGCTCAAGCCTGGGGCTCCCTCGCGAACAGGTGATCGGCCACGCCGGCCAGCGCGTCGAGGTCGTGCACGTCGCGGGCGAACTCGGGGACGCGGCGCAGCGCGCAGCCCTCGCGCGCGGCCCGGGCTTCGAGCGGGGCGATGCACTCCGCGTCACGCTGCACGAGGGAAGCGTAGCCGGCGAGCGCGTCGAGCGCCGCACGGGCGGCCTCGCGCGCGGGGAAATCCGGTCCGCCCTCGCGGGCGAAGGCGTCGGCGAGGCGCGCCCGCGCGCCCTCCACGTCTCCGTCGAGGGGCACGCGCGCGGGGACGCTCCCGGATCCCGGCCAGATCCGCACGCGGTTCACGACGATCGCCGCGAGCGGCACCCGCGTCGTGGCGAGGTGCTCGAGGAAGGCGAGTGCGTGCGCCACCGACTCGCGCGCGGGCGTCGCGGCCAGGACGAAGGCCGCCTCGGGCCCGAGCAGGAGCTCGCGCACGCGGCGCGCCCGCTCGCGAAAGCCCTCCGCCATCCCCTCGAAGGCCAGCAGGAACTCCGAGATGTCCTCGAGGAAGGCCACCCCCGAGACGCGCTCCACGAGGCGCAGCACGCGCTGCGCCGGGCGTTGAAACAGGCGGAACCCCACGCGGCCCGCGGCGAACGCGGGGTGCACGAGCAGCTGGACGAGCCGGCTGTCCAGGAACTCGAGCAGTCGCTGCGGCGACTCGAGGAAGTCGAGCGCGTGCTGCGAGGGGGGTGTGTCCAGCACCAGGAGGTCGAACGCGTCGCGCTCCGAGAGCTCGTAGAGCTTCTCCATCGCCGCGTACTCCGCGCTGCCCGCGAGCGCGTCGGAGACGTGCTGGTAGATGGGGTTGCGCAGGATCCGCTCGCGCGTGGCCGCGTCGGGGGCGAAGCGCTCCACCAGCTCGTCGAAGGTGCGCTTCATGTCGAGCATCATCGCCGAGAGCTCGCCGGCGGCCGGCACGCCCAGCCGCCGCAGCCGCTCGCGGGGGATCGCGCGGGGCTCGTTGCCGAGCTCTCCCACGCCGAGCGCGTCCGCCAGGCGGCGCGCGGGATCGATGGTGACCACGACCGCGCGCCGCCCGAGCCGCGCCGCAGCCAGGGCGAGCGAGGCCGCGAGCGTCGTCTTGCCGACGCCCCCCGGGCCGACGCACACGGCGATGCGCCCCGACGCGAGCGCGGCTTCGAGGCCCGGCACGCTCACGCCGCGCTCGCGACCGGGTCCGCGAGGAGCGGCGCGACGAGGGGGCGCAGGGCTTCGGGTCCGGTCACGCCGTCCGGGAGGAACGGCAGCACGAGCACGGGGAGCCCCGTCGCCCGCGTCACCTCGCCGAGGTGGTGGCGGTGGAGCTCGAAGCGCGTGCGCAGGTGGCGCAGGCAGGCCGCGGCGACGCGGGGTTCGGGCAACCCCGCGAGCGCGGGGAGCTTCTCGAGGCGCTCGTCGAGGTCGGGAATCCCGGGCGGAAAGGGCGGCGGGACCACCGCGTTCACGACGACGCGGTCCATCGCGATGCGCGTCTGCTCCCGCGCGCGCGCCACGAGCTCCGCGGTCTCGCGCACCGGGAGCTCCTCGGCGAGCGTCACGGGCAGGAGCAGCGTGCGCGACGCGTCGCGCACCATCGCCTCCACCCACTCGGCGTGGCGGCGCAGCGGCCCCGCCCGCACGGCCGAGACCACCACGCGCGGCACGTCGAGGAACGTGAGCCCGTGGCCGGTGGCGGGGGCGTCCACCACGATCAGCTCGAAGCGCGGGCGGCCCCCGGGGTCGCGCATCTGCTCGAAGTGCCAGACCTTGCCGAGCGTGATGAGCTCGCGCCAGCCGGGCGCGGCGTCCATCCACTGCCGGAAGGCGCGGCTCCGGAGCGTCCGCGCCACGAGCCCGCGCAGACCGATCTGGAGCCCCAGGTACTCGGCGAGCGCCTCGTAGGGGTCGATGCGCACCCCGCGCAGGCCGGGCCGGAGCTCGCGCCCGGTGTAGCCCACGGGCGGGGAGCCCGGCGCGAGGAGCCGCGGCACGTGCTCGTCGCGGCCCATCTCGACGACGAGCACCCGGCGGCCCGCCTCGGCCGCCGCCAGGGCGAGGCTCGCGGCGACGGTCGTCTTGCCCGTGCCGCCCTTGCCGGTGACCACCACCAGGCGGCGGTCCAGGAGCGAGGGGCGCCCCGCCTCGTCCGCGCGCCCACCCGACGCCTCCGCGCCCGGCGCCCTCCGGCTCAAGCGGGGCGCCGGCGCATCCGAAACCCTCGGAAGCGAAGGGGGGCCGGGACCCCGGCGCGCGCCGGGACGCCCGTGGCCGCCCGCGGAGAGCCCCGCGTGGTCGTTACCTGCGAGAAGTGCTCCACCCGTTTCCGACTCGACGAGTCGCGGATCCCGCCCACGGGCGCGCGCGTTCGCTGCTCGCGCTGCAAGCACGCCTTCCTGCTGGCGCCGCCCGCCGGCTCCGGAGGAGACGACGCGATCCATGCGATCGCCGCGGCGACGCTCGACGGCGGCCCCGCCGCGCCGCCCGCGAGCGAGGATCTGGGCGAGGTGCTGGCGGCGGAGGGCGCGCCGGAGCCCCGGGGCGGGGTCGAGGTCGAGCCCGCGACGCTCGACGACGAGGGGGAGAGCCGCTGGGAGTTCAGCGAGACACTCCGGAACGACGAGTCCGAGGAGCGCGTCGCGGAGCCCGAGACCGCCCTGTTCGAGCGCTTCGGCGCGAGCGGCGCGGCGATCGGCGCGCCCGAGGCCGCGAGCGCGAGCGAGGACCCCGGGCTCGGGAGCCCCGAGAGCTGGGACCTGGTCGGGAGCGCAGAGGCTCGGGAAGCCGCGCCGACCGAGTCCCCCGAGCTCGAGGAGCACGGGCCGGGGCCCGAGCCGCTCTTCGCCCGGGAGCGCGTGGCGGCCCTGCCGATCGCCCCGATCCCCGTCCAGTCGGAGCCCGCCGGGCGCGCCGCGCCGGCGGCCCGGGGGCGCGGTCGTGTGGCCGCCGCGTTCGCCGCCGCCGGGTGGCTCGTCGTCGCGGCGCTCGTAGGGGTGGCGCTCGAGGGGGTCCTCTTCCCGCGGCGCGCTCCGGCGGCGGCGCACGCGCTGCGCGCCGGCGGCCTCACCGCGCACGACCTGCGCGGCCGCTTCGTCGAGAACGCCCTCGCGGGGCCGCTCTTCGTGGTCTCCGCGGAGCTGCGCAACGCCTCGGACGCGCCGCAGACGCCGGGCGAGGCGCTGCGGGTGGTGCTCCTCGCGCGCGACGGCTCGCGCGTTCCCGCCCCGGCGGCCTGGGTCGCGCCGGTCCTCGAGGAGGGCGTGCTGCGCGAGGCGAGCCCCGAAGCGATCCGGGGGGAGCTCGAGCGCGGCGCGCGCAGCCTGAGCGCGACCTTCCTTCTCCCCGACGCGAGCCTCCCCGTGGCGGCGGTCGTGGAGGGCGTGCCCGCGCAGGCGGTGCGCTTCGCGCTCGAAGAGGTTCCGATCGCGGAGCTGCCCGGGGAAGCGACGGACGCGGGGGCTGCGGCGGCGGAGTCCGACACCGGGGCTACGGAGCAGGCTTCCCTTCCGTCACTTCCTTCTTCTCCGGAGTGACGTCGATCTCGCCCTTGTCCGAGACGCCCGCCTTGAAGTTCTTGATGGCCTTGCCCAGCCCCGATCCGATCTCGGGCAGACGCCTGGCTCCGAAGATCAGCACCACGATCCCGAGGATGATGAGGAGCTCGGTCGCACCGAGTCCGAACATGGATCACCTCCCATGGATCGACTCCTGGTGGACGTGAGAGCACGCCGTGCCGCGGAGGGTGCCCCCCGTGGGCCGTGGGGTCAATCCCCACCCGGCCCCGCGCGGCTGCGCCCGGGGAAGGCGATCGGTAGACTTGCCCGGCCGTGTCCATCTTCAAGGCCTACGACGTGCGCGGCGTCCATCCCGACGAGCTGCGCACGGAGGACGCGTACCGGGTGGGGCGCGCCACCGCGCGCTTCCTCGGCGGCGCGGAGCTCGCGGTGGGCCGCGACGCGCGCCGCTCCTCCCCGGAGCTCGCCGAGGCCCTCGTGCGCGGCGTCGGCGACGAGGGCGCCGCGGTGGCGGACCTGGGCCTCGTCTCCACGCCGATGCTGTACTACGCCGTGGAGCGTCACGGGCTCGGGGGCGGGATCATGATCACCGCCTCGCACAATCCGGCCGAGTACAACGGGTTCAAGATCTGTCGCGAGCACGCGATTCCCATCGGGGAGGCGAGCGGGCTGCGCGAGATCGAGAAGCTCGCCGCGGACCCGGCGCCCGCGCCGGGCGGCGAGCGCCGCCTTCGCCACCTGGACGTGCGCGAGGGCTACGTGGAGCACGTGCTGCGCGTGGGGGAAGCGCGCCCGCGGCTGCGCGTCGCCATCGACTGCGGCAACGGCATGGCGTCGGTGGGGCTCGAGCCGCTGCTCGCGCGCCTCCCGCTCGAGGTGGAGCGGCTCTACTTCGAGCCCGACGGGACGTTCCCGAACCACCCCGCGGATCCCCTGCGGCCCGAGAACCTCGAGGACCTGCGGGCGGCGGTGCGGCGCAGCGGGGCCGACTTCGGCGTCGCCTTCGACGGCGACGGCGACCGCGCCATCTTCGTGGACGAGAACGCGGTGCCCGTGGCGTCGGATCTCATGACCGGGATCCTGGCGCGGGGGTGCCTGCGCGCCCACCCCGGCGGGCGCGTGCTCTACGACCTGCGCTCGAGCTGGGCCACCGCCGAGGCGATCGAGGCTGCGGGGGGTGTCCCGGAAATGTGTCGGGTGGGCCACTCCTTCGTGAAGGCCGAGATGCGCAAGCGGAACGCGATCTTCGCCGGCGAGCTCTCGGGGCACTTCTACTTCCGCTTCTCCCCGGAGCTCGTGGCGGACGACGGCGTGGCCGCCTTCGTGGCGCTCCTCGACGTGCTCGGCCGCGAGGGCCGCCGCCTCTCGGAGCTGGTGGCTCCGCTCCAGCGCTACTTCGCGAGCGGCGAGATCAGCCGCCGGGTGCGGGACGCCGAGGGACTCCTCGCGGCCATCGAGGCCGAGCATCGCGGCGCGCGCGAGGTCTCGCGCCTGGACGGCCTGCTCGTGCGCCACGACGACTGGTGGTTCAACCTGAGACCCTCCAACACCGAGCCCGTGCTGCGCCTGAACCTCGAAGCCAAGAGCGAGGAACGCATGCTGCGCGAGCGCGATCGGCTGGTGGCGCGCATGGAGGC
>DASRUS010000352.1:0-2457 GCA_035687825.1 Myxococcota bacterium
CCAGGGAGGCGGTCGGCGTGTACTGGAACACGAAGAGGGGGCCCATCGTGAAGCTCCAGCCCCAGCTCGTGCGCACCGCGCCCGCGATCCCCCAGGGCGTCGCGATGTAGAGGAGCGCCGAGACGAGGACGAAGGCGTAGAGGGCGGGGAGGCAGCGGCGCAGGCGCGAGCGCCGGTCGGCGCCGAGCTCGAGGAAGAGGTGCACGCAGAGCACGCCGAGGGGCATCCAGCCGAGCGACGAGAGGCGGACGAGGAGCGGCACCCAGGCGGCGGAGTCGAGGGAGTTCCAGATCACCTCGAGGAACGACCAGTAGGCCGCGCAGCCCAGGATCGCCGCGGCCAGGCGGTGGGCGGTGTGGCGGACGTCGCGGGCGAGGATGGCGGTGGCGAGGATCGCCGCAGCGACCGTCGAGAGCAGCGGAATCAGCACGTACGGGTGCAACTCGGCCTCCGCCCGCCCGGGCTCGCCGCGCGCGTCGCGGGTCCGGCGCCTGGCATTCCTTGCCACGGAGCGGAATCGTCCGGACGGCGGGGCGGCTTGACGGCGCGGCTGCGCGAGCGTGACGGCTCGGTCTACACTGGGGGCGTCCAGCGGCCGCGCGCGGGTCGTCGCTCGTCCGCCGGGTGGAGGGAGGGATCATGACGCGAAGAGCGCGACGTCTCGCAACGATCGCCGCCGCGGGGCTCGCGGCCTGTCAGCGCGGGGAGGCGCCGTCCCCCGCCGCTCCGGAGCCGCAGGCTCCCGTGGCCGCGTACGCGCCGCGCCTCATGGACGGGCTCGGCGACCACACCCATCCCGTCACCACCGGCTCGGAGCTCGCCCAGCGCTACTTCGATCAGGGCCTCGCCCTGAGCTTCGGCTTCAACCACGACGCCGCCATCGACTCGTTCCGCGAGGCCGCGCGCCTCGACCCGGACTGCGCCATGTGCTCCTGGGGGATCGCCTTCGCCTGGGGCCCCAACATCAACGCGCCCATGGGACCCGAGGCGGGGCGCGCCGCGTGGGAGGCGATCCAGGAGGCGCAGCGCCGCGCGCCGAAGGCGAGCGCGGTCGAGCGCGAGTACATCGACGCCCTGGCGAAGCGCTACGCCGCCGATCCGAACGCGGACCGCGCGGCCCTCGACCGCGCCTTCGCCGACGCCATGCGCGGGCTCCACGAGCGCCACCTCGACGACCTCGACGCCGCGACCCTCTACGCGGAGTCGCTCATGGATCTGACACCGTGGAACTACTACACGCCGGAGGGGAAGCCGCGCGAGGAGACGCTGGTGGTGATCCGCGTGCTCGAGTCCGTGCTCGAGCGCGATCCGCAGCACATCGGGGCGAACCACTACCTGATCCACACCTTCGAGGAGTACGAGCCCGAGCGCGCCGAGGCCGCCGCGGACCGCCTCGCGAGCCTGGCGCCCGACGCGGGTCATCTCGTGCACATGCCCACCCACATCTACTGGCGCGTGGGGCGCTACGACGACGCCGTCGCGTTGAACGAGCAGGCCGCCGCGGCCGACGTGGCGTACTTCGCCTGGTGCCGGTCGTCCAAGACCTACGCGACCTACTACAACCACAACCTCCACTTCCTGTGGGCAGCGGCCGCGTCGCAGGGACGCGGCGACCTCGCGCTCACCACCGCGCGCCGCCTCGCCGCGAACATCCCCTTGGAGGAGGTGCCGGCGCTCCCCTTCCTCGAGGATTGGTGGCCGACGCCGCTCTTCACGCTGGCGCGCTTCGGGCGCTGGGACGCGGTGCTCGCCGAGCCGCAGCCGCCCGACTCGCTGCGCTACGCGACCGCCGTCTGGCACTACGCGCGCGGCCTCGCGCTCGCGCGCCTCGGCCGCCTCGACGACGCCCAGGTCGAGTACGCGGAGCTCGAGAAGGCCGCGAACGACCCCGAGCTCGCGAAGCTCGTCTTCGATCCGGCGGGGGGAACCGCGCAGGAACGCCTGCGCGTGGGGCAGCACCACCTGCGTGGCGAGCTCGCCGCGGCGCGGGGCGACCTCGAGGCCGCGGCCGCGGCGCTGGAGGAGGCGGTCTGGGTGCAGGACTCGATGAACTACATCGAGCCCCCGGCCTGGTACTTCCCGGCGCGCCAGGCCCTCGGCGCGGTGCTCCTCCAGGACGGGCGCGCCGCGGAGGCCGAGGCCGTCTACCGCAAGGACCTGGAGCAGTATCCGAAGAACGGCTGGTCGCTCTTCGGCCTCGCCCAGGCGCTGCGCGCCCAGGACAAGGCCCAGGACGCCCAGTGGGCCGAGACGGGTTTCGCGAACGCGTGGGCGAAGGCGGACGTGAAGCTCGCGGCATCGAGGTTCTAGGACGCGCGCCGTCAGTCGGACGCCACGAGCTTCGCGACGACCGCCTCGAACGCTGCGTCGGCGATGGCGACCATCTCCGCGTCGGTGCGGTCCTGGATCGGGTGCTCCACGTACACCGCCGCGGGGTCCGCGCCGAGGGCGCGCGCC
>DASRUS010000353.1:0-3362 GCA_035687825.1 Myxococcota bacterium
CGGCCAGATCCGGGAAGGCCTCCGCGACCCGCGCCCGCAGCGCCGCGGGGTCGGCGCGCGGCGCGCCGTACACGACGAGCCTGCTCTTCACCCCCTGCCGCGCGCGCCAGCCGCTGGCGAAGCGCAGGATGGTGTGGATCCCGCCGTAGTACGCGTACTCGAAGTAGGGCACGTACCAGTGGACCACCCGGAGCGGCGTCTCCAGGCGCTCCGCCGCGGCGAGCGCGGCGCGGTGCGCTGCGAGGTCGTCCGCCGTGTAGTCGCAGCGCCGCACGAGATCGAGGTGGAGGCGCACGCGGCGAGCCGTGCGCGCTTCGCGCGCCGCGCCGAGCGCGCGCTCCTGCGCCGTCCAGAGCGGCCCCCGCGCGAGCCGCGCCGCCCGCAGGACGAGGTCGGAGAGGCGGCTCATCGCGCGATCCACCGGGCGCGCGCGAGCATGTCCTCCCGCGCGAGCCTGAGCCGACACGTCCCGTCGCGCAGGCTGAGATTCGGGTTGTAGTAGGGGTCGCCCGCGCGGAGCCACGGCCCGTAGACCTCCAGGCTCACGCGGTAGTCCGAGGCCGGCACCTCCGCGCCGCGGGTTCGCGACTCATGGTGGACGAGGCGCGCCTCGGGGGTGACGGCATTCCGCAGGCCCAGCGACATGGCGCGCAGCCCCAGCGCGACGTCGCTGCCGCACAGCACGAACCGCTCGTCGAAGCCGCCCAGCCGCTGGAACACCTCGCGCCGGACGAGCATGCACGCCCCCGTGACCGACGAGCAGTTCCTCGTGACGTGCGTGGGGCCGAAGCGCGTGCGCGCGCTGGCGAGGCAGCCCTGGAAGAGGTGCCCGGCGAATCCCGTCATGCCGACCACCACGCCGCCGTGCTGGATCGTGTCGTCGGGGTAGACGAGCTGCGCGCCGACGAGCCCGATCTCCGGCCGGGACGCGAGCGCGAGCATCGCGTCGAGCCACCCCGCGCGCGTCGCCTCGACGTCGTTGTTCATGAAGAGCAGGAACTCCGAGGAGGTCCGGCGCGCGGCGAAGTTGTTCACCGCCGACCAGTTGAACGCCGCCGGCCACGAGAGCACGCGACAGCCGGGGCGCTCCCGCAGGCGCGAAAGGAGCGCGCGCGCGTCGGCCCGCGTCGACCCGTTGTCGACGATCACCAGCTCCAGCTCGGCCCGGTTCGGGTGGGCGTCCAGGCTGCGGACGCACGCGTCGAGCAAGTCGGCGCCGTCCTTCGTGGGGACGATCGCCGCGACGCGCACCCGTCGGGCCAGCCGGGGAGCGGGCGCGAGGCGCTCCCGCGGGAGGGAGGCGTCCTCGCGCCGGTGGAGGAGCACGTCTGGCACGTGCCTCACCCGGCGCAAGGACGGGAGCGCCGCGGCGAGGTCCCGGACCCCGGCGCGGACGAGGAGGTCGCGCCGGAACGCACGCGCCGCCGCCGTGTAGTCATGCGACTCGAGCTCCTCCGGCGACCACCCTGGCTTGAACCAGGGCGCCTCTCGCAGGCTCCCCGCGAGTCGGTCCTCGTCGAAGTAGAAGAGCTCGGCGCCTGCGTCCCCGGTCGCGGCGATGGCGAAGAGCGCGTGTGGGGCCAAGGCGTCGCCCGCGTCCATCGCGATGACGAGGTCCCCAATGCCTCGCGCCAGCCGGGCTTCTGCCTCGCCCCCCGGCGCCTCGCGGAACGCGAACCGCTGGTAGGTCTGCGCCCGGAGCGAGGCGCGCGTCCGGACGACCGCGGCATCGTCGTCGGGCCGGCGGCGCACGAAGACATCCACGAACGGCCGCCAGGGCAGGCCGTCGGCGGCCCTCGCCTGCGCCGCGAGCTCGCGCGGCCCCGGCGTGCGCAGGGCGAGCCACGCGTTGTACTCCGGGTCCAGGCTCCGCGGCCCGCGGCCGGCGAGCGCGTGGACGAGCCGTTCCAGGTTCGTCCCGAGGAAGGGCCCCTCGGCGCGCGGGTCGCGCTCATCGCCCATCCGCGACCTTCTACGGGAGGCCCCGAGGTCGGTCAAGGAGCCCGGCGGCTCAGAGCACCAGCTCTCAGGTGAACTCGCCCCGAGGGCGTGCTATCTGTCGCGCCTCGGAGGCCGTTACGGCCATCGCCCTCGATCACGCGGCCGGGACGTGCCAACCTCGAGATGCGAATCGGCATCGACGCCACGCTGGTGAGGCCGGACCGGCTGACGGGGGTCGAGCGGTACGCCATCTCGCTCACGACGGCGCTCGCCCGCCGTGCTCCGGGAGAGGTGGTCCTCTTCACCCGCCCGAACGCCCCCGGCGGCCTGCGGGCGCTGCCCGTGGAGCAGCACGCGGCGCCGTTCCACCAGCGCCTGTCCATCGAGCAGGCCTGGCTGCCACTGGCCGCTGCCCGCGCGAAGGTCGACCTCCTTCACATGCTCGCCTTCCCGACGCCGGTCCTGTGGCGCGGGCGAGCGATCATGACCGTTCATGACGCGACCCCATGGCTCTACCGGGAAACCATCTCGGCGGGGATGCGCTACTACTACGGCCCGCTCTATCGGCAGGCGCTGCGCCGGGCGGCGCGCATCCTCACCGTGTCCGAAGCCGCGAAGCGCGATCTGCACGCCGCCCTGGGCATCCCGGAGCAGCAGATCACGGTCACCCACAACGGCGTCGACTCCGCGTTCTTCGAGGCGCGCGCGCCCGAGGGCCCGCGGCAGCGCTATCTCCTCGCCGTGGGTACGCTCGAGCCCCGCAAGAACCTGCCGGCGCTCCTGGAGGCGTTCGGCATGCTGCGGCTCGAGGGGCGCGACCTGCAGCTCGTCCTGGTCGGCCGGCAAGGCTGGGCCGACTCGCTCCCTCTCGGCGCGCTCGCGCCCTACGTCAGGCTCACCGGCTCCATACCCGACCCCGAGCTCGCCGAGCTCTACGCGGGGGCCGCCTGCTTCGTCCTCCCGTCGCTCTACGAGGGGTTCGGGCTGGGGCTCGCGGAGGCGATGGCCGTGGGCACGCCGGCCGTCGCGAGCGACATCCCGGCGCTCAGGGAGCTCGGTGGAGACGCGGTCCGCTACGCCTCGCCCCATGACGCCGCCGCCCTGGCGCGGGCGATCGCCGCCGCCCTCGACGGCCGCGAGCAATCGCAGGCGCTGGTGGCGCGCGCGCGGGAGCGGGTGCGCCGCTACAGCTGGGACGCCTGCGCCGAGGCGACGCTCGAGATCTACCGGGAGCTCACTGCCCGCTCCACGGCGCTGCAAACCTGATGGAGCGTCGGCGTGGAGGCGAAGGAGCGCGCGTCCCCTCCCCGAGGCTCCTCCGCCGCCTCGATGGAATGGACTCCACCGGCCCCGTGCTATTTTCGCGTCCATGTCGAAGGGCCAAGCGCTCGCGGTGGCTCCGTCCTCGCCCCGGCTGCGCA
>DASRUS010000354.1:0-6246 GCA_035687825.1 Myxococcota bacterium
CTCCGCATCCATGCGAGCCCCGGGTGGATCTCCTAGACTCGGCCGCTCCGCGAAGCGGGTGGCAGGATCTCCGGCGAAGCCGGGCAAGCCCGTGCTGGTGGAACCGGGCCTCGGCTGTGAGAGCGACGAGCCGCACGGAACCTGGACCGTGCCATTCGGAGCCCGAAGCACGGGCGCGCAGCCAAGGCGAGCCGCAGGCTCGCCGCCCAGGGTCTGGCAGGGCGAGCGGAGCAAACGATCAAGTGCCGAGCGCGCGGCGCACGGTCTCCACGAGCTGCTTCGGCTCGTAGGGCTTGGCGAGGAAGCCCGCCAGGTCCTCGATGCGCAGCTCCTCCGTGGCGTCGGCGTAGCCGGTCATCAGGATCACGCGCACGTCCGGCTGCACGCGGCGCATCTCGCGCAGCGCCTCCGCGCCGCCCATGCGCGGCATGGTGAGGTCGAGGAGCACGACGCCGATCTCCGCCGCCTTCGCCTTGAAGAGACGCAGGGCCTCGACGCCGTCCCGCGCCACCTGCACCGCGAATCCCTCGCGCTCCAGCACGCGCTGCGCTACGCGGCGCAGCCCCTCCTCGTCGTCCACCACCAGGACGGAGCGCGCGCCGCGCGGGAGGCTCGCGCGTCGCTTGCGGCGGCGGGCCGGAGCCGCGCTGGACGCGCACGGGAGCTGGACCGTCACCGTCGTCCCGCGAGCCTCGCGACTCGCGATCGCGATCGTCCCCTTGTGGGCGTGCACGATTCCCCGCGACGCGGAGAGCCCGAGCCCGCGACCCGCGAACTTCGTGGTGAAGAAGGGATCGAAGACGCGGGAGCAGGTCTCGCGGTCCATGCCGCAGCCCGTGTCCGCCACCTCCAGGCGCACCGAGCGGACGGGCGCCTGCGCGTCGGGCGCGCGCTCCTCGACGAGCCCCGTGCGCACCGTGACGCTGCCGGCGCGCCCGTCCAGCGCCTCGGCCGCGTTCTGCACCAGGTGGAGCAGGACCTGGCGGAGCTGGACGGGATCGCCGAGCACGCGCGGCAGGTTGCCCGTCACGTCGAAGGAGAGGACCGCGCGCTTCGCGACCGTCGCCTCGAGGTGCTCCGAGCTCTGCATCACGAGCCGCGAGAGATCCAGGCGCGACTGCGCGAGGGTTCCCTTGCCGGCGTACGCCAGGAGCTGCGCCGTCAGGTTCGCCGCCCGCAGCGACTCGCGGCGGATCGCGCGCAGGCTCTCCGCGAGCTCCTCGTCCTCCAGCGGACGCGCGAGGGTGAGGTCCACCTCGCCGAGGATCGTGCCGAGCAGGTTGTTGAAGTCGTGGCCCACGCCCCGGGCGAGCGTGGCGAGGCTCTCGGCGTGCTCCGCCTCCCGCTCGCGCGTGGCCGCGAGCCGGCGCTCCGTCTCCGCGCGGCGGCGCGTGGAGAGATCCTGCGCCACGAGCTGCACCGCAGGCTTGCCCTGGTGCGAGACGCGCGCGCCGCTGATCTCGACCTCCACGGCGCGGCCGTCCCGGCGCAGGATGCGCACCTCGCTCGGCACGGAGGGCGCGCCGGTCTCGAAGATCTTGCGGATCCGCTCGGCCACGGCCTCGCGATCGTCGGGGTGCACCACCTCCATCACCGGCTGGCCGAGGAGCTCGTGCGGGCTCTCGGCGCCGAGCAGGCGCGCGGCCACCGGATTCAGGAACACGAAGCGCCCCTCGCAGTGCGCGGCGATGGGCAGCGGCGAGAGCTCCACGAGCTGGCGGTAGCGGTCCTCGCTCTCGGCGAGCGCCTGCTCCGCCTGCTTGCGCTCGGTCACGTCCGCCGCGAGCGCGACCCAGCCGTCGCTCTCGCCGTTCTCGTCCCGCAACGGCTGGATCTCGAGGGCGAGCCAGAGCGAGCGGCCCGACTTCGTGCGCGTGGGGATCTCGAGGTGCGACGGCTCGCCGCGCTGGAAGCGCGACCGCACGTACGCGGCCGCGTCCGCGCGGGTCTCGGCGTCGGCGTCGAGGAGATCGAGGCGCTTGCCGAGGACGTCCTCCGGCGGATGGCCCGTGATGCGCGTGAAGGCGGCGTTCACCCACTCGACGCAGCCGGCGGAGTCGCCGATCACGACCGCGTGCGCGGTGCGGCTCGCGACGAGCGCGATCCGCCGCGCCATCCCGGGGCTCTGCGGCAGGCTGTCGGGGGGCTTGCGCACCCGCACCTCCGAATGGACTTCGGCGTCTCCGGGGGGAGCTGGATCTCGAGCTCAGCCGCGTGCAGCGCAGCGCTCACGCTCGGCGAGGAGCGATCAGGAGAAGGGGGACCCTCCCATCGGAGCGGATCCTATCACGGGGGCGGGTGGCGAGGCCAATGGCCGCCTGCGGGCTGGAGCGGTGCGGCTCTCCTATCCTCGTCCCCGAGGGAGGCCTCTTCTCCGAGGGCAGCAGATGGCGGCGAGCTCCGGGATCCCCGACGCCTACGGACGCGCCCTGGCCCGGCTCGGAGCGTCGGTGCTGCGCGCCCTCGAGGGCCTCGAGGCAGCGGAGCGCCGGCTCCACCCCCCCGACATCCCCCTTCTGCGCGAGGGTCTCGGGAGCGCGCGCGAGCGCCTCGCGCCGGCGCTCCGAGCGTTCGAGGAGGCCGAGGTGCCGGTCGACCTCGCGCCCTTCCACGCGCAGCTCGCCGAGGCGGCGGGACACACAGCAAAGGCGCTCGACGCCTTCCTCGACGACGCCCCGCGCGACCGCGTCGTGGCGTGCATCCTCGAGGCGCTGCGCGAGCGCTGCCGCGCAGAGCGCGCGCTCTACCCCCTGCGCCAGGCCCTCTTGCCCGTGGGTCGCCATTTCGTGGAGCCGGCCTTCCACGGCCAGCTCGATCGACTCGACCCCGCACCGACCGAGGGCGTGAGCGTCGGGATCTACGAGGCGCCGGGCGACCGCGACGGGCGCGGCGGCTTCACCCTCTACGTGCCCGAGTCCTACGACGGCTCGCGCGCCTGGCCGCTCGTCGTCGCGTTGCACGGCGGGAGCGGTCGCGGAGACGAGTTCCTGTGGACCTGGCTGCGCGAGGCGCGGGGTCGGCGCTTCCTCCTGCTCGCGCCCACCTCCGGGGGCTCCACCTGGTCGCTCGACGCGCCCGCCCGCGACGGGGCCGCCCTCGAGTCGATGCTCGGGTTCGTGCGCGAGCGCTGGCGCGTGGACGAGCAGCGCGTGCTCGCGACCGGTCTCTCCGACGGCGCGACCTTCGCGCTGCTCTGGGGCCTCGGCGAGGGCTCGCCCGCCACGGCGATCGCGGTGGTCTCGGGGGTGCTCCATCCCGCGAACTTCGCGCTCGGGAACCTCGGCCGCGCCCGGGGCCGCCGCGTGTATCTCGCCCACGGGAGCCTCGACTGGCTCTTCCCCGTGAGCCTCGCGCGCCTCGCGCGCGAGGCGCTCTCGCGCGCGGGCGCCGACCTCGTGTACCGGGAGATCGAGGACCTCTCGCACACCTACCCGCGCGACGAGAACGACCGGATCCTGGCGTGGTTCGACGCGTCGCTCGCGCTGCCGGGAGCGCGTCAGGACGCGTAGGCCCGGCTCACGAACCAGAAGACGCCGAGGGCGCAGACCGCCGCGGAGCCGACCTCGGCGACGACGACCCCGGCGCGCCCGCCGCGCAGCTTCGATACCGCGCGCAGCAGCGGCCAGACGGCGATCACGATCGCGAGCTGGCCGAGCTCGACGCCCGCGTTGAAGCCGAAGAGCGCGGAGACGAGCCGCTCGCGGGGGAGCTCGAGCTCACCGAGGATGGCGGCGAAGCCGAAGCCGTGGACGAGGCCGAACGCGAAGGCCACCAGCGCGCGCAGGCGGGCGGGCCGGTCGACGCGGCTCAGCATTCCGAAGTGACACGCGCTGAAGAGCGCGAGGCCGAGGAGCACGCTCGGCGCGAGCAGGCCCACGCCGCGCGTCGCGAGGCCGGCGAGGCCGACGAGGGCGAGCGTCACGGCTGCGGGGACGAGCTTCCCGCGGCCCGCCAGGAGCCAGGCGTTCTCGGCGCAGACCAGCGCCACCGAGAAACCGATCAGCGCCTCCACCGCCGCGGCGTCCGGGCGGAGCACGCCGAGCGCCGCCAGGGCGAGGGTCGCGCTGTGCGCCACGGTGAAGCCCGTGACGAGCGTCGCGAGCTCGCCGAGCGAGGCTGCGAGCAGGATCAGCGCGACGAGGAACGCGAGGTGGTCCACCCCCGAGGCGATGTGCTCCATCCCGAGCCACACGTAGCCCGCGAGCCCCGTGTCGCCGGCCTTCCCGGACGCCGCGGCCGCGAAGGGCTCCCAGGTGGGCTCGCGGCCGGAGAGCACGCGCTCCCGGATCTCGCCGCCCTGCCCGCGCGCGCGGACGAAGTGGAGGTGCGAGGGAGCGGCGTCGAGGAGGATCGCGCTCTCGAGCGTGCGCGGCGCGCCGGTCGGACACGCGACGCGCCACTCGTGCGCGCTCCAGCCGGGCCGGGCGGCGAGGGCCGTGGGGCCCTCCACGGTCTCGCAGACACCGTCCGGTGTCGAGAGCCGCAGCCGCTCGACGAAGTAGTCACCGACGCGGGGGTCGCTCGCGTCCGGGGCGACGGCGAACCACGGGAGCCTGGAGAGCTCGAGGATCTCGATGCGCGCGACGACGCGCGCCCCCTCGGCGTCGAAGCTCCAGCTCGAGTACGAGACGCTCCGGCCGTGGGCGAGGGCGGCCTCCGCCACGCAGCAGAGCGCCGCCGCGACGAGGAGCCGGGCCGCGGCGCGGGGCGTCCGGGGCGCGCGGCTCATCCCGGATCCGAGGCGCTCTGGACGTCCGCGCGCCGGCGCAGCTCGTCCAGGTACTCGCGCAGGGCGTGCTCGCCCCGGCGGCGCACCCACTCGGCGCGGACCTGCTCCTCGATCTCGCCGAGGGGCGGTGCGTACTCCTCTTCGCGCTCCGCGAGCACGAGCACGCGCCAGCCCGCCTCCGTGCGCACGGGCTCGGAGACGTCGCCGGCCTCGAGCGCGAGGAGCGTCCGCAGCGCCGTCGGCCCCAGGTACTCGCGGAGCTTCACGGGAGGGAGCAGCGCGTCGGGGAGCGGCGCGTCCTCGGGGTCGCCGAGCTCGGCGGCGACGCGCGCGAGCTCCTCCCCGGCGCGCAGCCGCGCCGCGGCCTGGCCCGCGCGCGCCTGCGCCGCCGCGGCGTCGCCCTCGGCGCGCACCAGCACCTGGCGCACGCGCAGCCGCCCCGGCCGCGCGAAGAAGTCGCGGTGGTCGGCGTAGAAGGCCTCGATCTCGCGCGCTCCCGGCGTCCGCTCCTCGGCCTCGGAGACCACCGAGGCGATGAGAGCCGAGGTGAGGTCCGCGCGCACGCGGCGGTCGTGGCGCGCGAGGCCGAGCTCGAGCGCCCGCTGGACGAGGAGCTCCTCTTCGATCATGCGGTCGAGCACGTGACGCCGGTCCTCGTCGTCGAGGGGAGCGCGTCGGTCGGACGCGAACGCCGCGAGCACGCGCTCGTACTCGTCCGTCGGGACCGGCTCGCCGTTCACGGTCGCGACCGCGTCGGCGGGGAGTCTGCCGCCCGCGCCGCCGCCGCGCAGGAGACCGAAGGCCGCGCACGCGAGGCCCAGCGCCACGCCCGCGGCGAGGAGCCAGAGCGCCCGGGGCGAGGCGCCCGCGTCGGAGACCCCACCGCGCGCGGTCACGGGACGTCCGCGGCGGGCGCCAGGAAGATGGGCGACGACCAGGCCCGCTCCTCGCTCGGAGCGAGGCAGTCGTCGTCGGCCGGCGTGCGCCAGTCGGCGTAGCAGGGATCGGGGCGGACGCAGTCGCCGTCCGCGCCGTACTCGCAGCGCAGGGCGCCCGCGTTCACCGCGGGGGTCGCCTCCTGCACCGCGCGCACGTAGTAGACGTGCTCGCGTCCGCCGGCGACGAACTCCGGGTCCTCGAACTCGACGACGCAGCCTGCGGGGTCGGGGGCGCACGCGAAGCGCCGCCACGGGTCCTCGACGAGCTCGCCGATGGGCTCGCCGCGCCGGATCTGCGGCCGGATGCGGACCACCTCGATGCGCGTCACCAGGCGGCGGCGGTCGCCCGGGTGGTGGCACTCGCCGAGGCACAGGCGCTCCAGGCGCTCGGGCCCGAGGGCGTGGGCTGCGTCGGCGGGGCAGCCGGGCTCCTGCGCCAGCGCCCCCACGGCCCGCACGCGGAAGCGGGGCGACTCCGCCAGGGCGAGCTCCGCTCCCATGGGGCGCGGTCCGTCGGGCGCGTTCAGCAGGGCGAACCAGAGCAGGATGCGCTCCCCGCTCGTTCCATACACTTCACGG
>DASRUS010000355.1:0-2813 GCA_035687825.1 Myxococcota bacterium
GGGGTCGCCGCCCTCCTCGACCGCGCGCTCGACGCCGCCGCGGCCGCCGAGCTTCACGACGCGCTCGTGTCCGTCGAGTCCGGGCTTCCCGTGCAGGCCGCCCGCGTCGCCGGATCCCTCGCGCTGTCGGGCGATCTCGCCTGCGAAGGGCTCCTCGTGGACGCGGGCGACGAAGCCGAGCTCGGCCGGGCGGGCGAGCTCGGAGCCCGGCTGCGCGCGACCGGCGTCGCTGCACCGCTCGCGGTGCGCGTGCCCCCGGCCCTCGTCGAGCCGGCGGCGCGTCTGGCTGCGCGCGTCGTCGTGACGGTCGATCCCTCGACCCCCTCGCCGCAGCTCGCGCAAGCCGCCCACGCCTGCGCCCGGGCGCGCGTGCCCCTGGAGTGGAGCCTGCGCGCGCCGCCCGCCGGGGTCGCCGCCCTCCTCGACCGCGCGCTCGACGCCGCCGCGGCCGCCGAGCTTCACGACGCGCTCGTGTCCGTCGAGTCCGGGCTTCCCGTGCAGGCCGCCCGCGTCGCCGCGGCGCGCCTGCGCGCCCGGGGCGTCGACGCGCCCCTCGTGATCCGACACGAGCGCGCGTCGGAGCTTCCCGAGGCCGACGCGCTGCTGCACGCGGCGACGGACCTCGGCGCGCTGCTCTGCGACGGCCTCGGGGACGTCGTCTCCGTGGCCGGCTTCGGAGCCCCCGACCGCGCCCTCTCCGTCGCCTACCGGATCCTCCAGGGCGCGCGCCTGCGCACGTCGTGGACCGAGTTCATCTCGTGTCCGTCCTGCGGTCGCACCCTCTTCGACCTCGAGGAGACGACGGCTCGCATCAAGTCGCGCACCTCGCACCTGAAGGGCGTGAAGATCGCGATCATGGGCTGCATCGTGAACGGACCCGGCGAGATGGCGGACGCCGACTTCGGCTACGTGGGCTCGGGTCCCGGCCGCGTGAACCTCTACGTGGGCAAGCAGTGCCTCGTCCGCAACCTGCCCCAGGAGCAGGCGGACGAGCGCCTCGTCGCGCTGATCCGCGACCACGGGCGCTGGGTCGACCCGTAGCTTCGGATTGGGGACGGTCTTTGGATTCCCCCGAACCGCGATCGCCGTGGAGATCGCATCGCGAATCCAAAGACCGTCCCCAATCCGAAGCCTTCCGCCCTCAGCGCGGCGGGGCGGCGACGTCCCGCGCCTGCGGCGCAGCCCCGGCAATCCGCTGGGCGCGCTCGAAGAGCTCCAGGCTCCGGGATCCCGCGAGCGCCGGGTGATCGGCTCCGAGCACCGAGACGAGGGCGAAGAGCAGGAGCCCCGCGGCGAGGACGCCCTCGGCGGCCCCGAGCCCCCCGCCCGCGAGTCGATCGACGAGGCCGAGCCCCGCGGCGCGCACACCCCCGCGCACGACGCGACCCGCGATCGCCACGAGGACGATCGTGCCCGCGGCGAGAAGCGCGCCCGCGAGCCAGGGCGCCGCGACGGGCCCCACGCCGAGGGGGCCGGCCTCGAGCTCGAGCCAGCGCGCGACGGGCTCGGTCCACAGACGCACCGCCACGAGGGCGGCCAGGAGCGCGCCGAGGGAGAAGGCCTCGCGCACGAGACCGATCCACACGCCGCGCAGCGCGGCGAGGAGCAGCAGCGCGAGACAGATCGCGTCGAGGGTCGGGAGATCCCGCACGGCCGGAGTGTACCCTGGGCCGCGTCATGGCGGTCCGGGCGGTGATCGTGGGCGGTGGGCACAACGGTCTCGCCGCGGCGGCGTACCTTGCGCGCGCGGGCGTCCGCGTGCTCCTCCTCGAGAGGCGCGAGGTGCTGGGCGGCGCGTGTGTGACCGAAGAGCTCTGGCCCGGCTTCCTGGTCTCGCGCGCCGCCTACGTGGTGGGCCTGCTGCGCCCGGCCCTCGTGCGCGAGCTCGACCTCGCCCGCCACGGGCTGCGACTGATTCCCCGCGACCCCGCCTCGTACACCCCGCTCCCCGATCGGCGCGGACTCTTCCTCGGCCCCGACCTCGCGCGAAGCTGCGCGGAGATCCGCCGCTTCTCGCCGCGCGACGCGGAGCGCTACCCGGCCTACGAAGCCCTGCTCGACGGGATCGCGCGCGCCGTGGAGCCGCTCCTCGACGCGGCGCCGCCGGATCTCGCGCGGCCCACGCTCTCGGACGCGCGCACCCTCGCCAGCCTCGCGCGCAGGCTCTTCTCGATCCGGCGCGAGCTCCCCGCCGCGCTCTCCCTCGTCCTCTCGCCGGCGCGGCGCAGCCTCGAACGCTGGTTCGAGAGCGAGCCCCTGCGCGGCACGCTCGCCACGGACGCGGTGATCGGTGCGTGGGCGTCGCCCTCGAGCCCGGGGACCGGCGCCGTGCTCGTGCACCACGTGATGGGCGAGACCCACGGCGCGCGCGGCGTCTGGGCCTACGTGGCGGGCGGCATGGGCCGGCTCGCGATGCCCTCGCGGCGGCGGCGCGAGCGGCGGGGGCGGAGCTCCGCACGAACGCTCGTGTCGAGAGGATCCTCGTCGCGGGCGGCCGAGCACGCGGGGTCGCGCTGGCGGGCGGCGAAGAGGTGCGCGCGGATCTCGTCCTCTCCAGCGCCGATCCGCGCCACACGTTCCAGGAGCTCGTCGGCGCGGACGCGCTGCCCGACGAGTTTGCCGCCGAGGTGCGAGGGATCGACTTCCGCTCGCCCGTCCTGAAGATCAACGTCGCGCTCGGGCGCCTGCCGCGCTTCCGGGACTCGGCGGGCGACGCCCCGGGGCCCGAGCACGCCGGCACGATCCACCTCGGTGCGAGCGACCTCGACGCCCTCGACCGCTCCTTCGAGGCGGCTTGCGCCGGGCGGCTTCCG
>DASRUS010000356.1:0-15236 GCA_035687825.1 Myxococcota bacterium
CCTGGTGGTGCCCGGGGACACGCTGTGGGACATCTCCGAGGCCTACCTCGCCACGCCCTGGGTGTGGCCTTCGATCTGGCAGGACAACGGCGAGATCGAGAACCCGCACCGCATCTACCCGGGGGACCGCATCTGGATCACCCCCACGGAGATGCGCCGCGTGACGCCCGAAGAGGCCGCGACGCTCCTGGCGGGTCAGCCCTCGCCGGAGCTGCCGGCGTCCCTGGAGGAGCCGGGCGCCGGCGAGACCGCGGCTCCGCCCCGGACCTACCCGGTGGGAATCGAGTCCCTGGGCCTCGTGACCCCCGAGCAGCTCGAGGGCGCGGCGAGCCTCGTCGAGAGCCCGCACGAGCGGGTCTGGCTCGCCGAGCACGACACCGTGTTCCTCGGACTCGGGCAGGGCGAGGTGAAGCCGGGCGACCAGTTCACCGTGTTCCGCGCGACGGAGAAGGTGATCCACCCCGAGACGGGGGCCGTCGTCGGCCATCACGTAGACGTGCTCGGCTGGGTCGAGGTGAAGGAGGCGACCGGGGAGACCGCGGTGGCCGACGTGCGCGAGTCCTTCTCCGAGATGCGCCGCGGCGACCGCGTGCTGCCGCGCGAGAAGTTCGCCTCCCAGGTGGAGCTTCGCCCGGCGCGCCAGCCCATCGAGGGCCAGATCCTCTACATGCCCGACTCGCGCACGCAGATGGCGTCCGCGGACGTGGTCTACGTGGATCGCGGCGCCGTGGACGGGCTCTCGGTGGGCAACGTCCTCGACGTGTATCGCCCGGGCGTCACCGCGTCGGAGACGACGCGCGGCACCGAGGTGCGCACGCCCGACTGGGTGGTGGCGAAGCTCCTCGTGGTCTCGACGCAGGAGGAGACCGCGGTGGGGATCGTCACGCACGCCACGACGGAGATCGAGCGCGGCGACCTGTTCCGCACGAGCACGGACCTCTCGTTGCGGTAGGTGGCTCGCTTCCGCCGGCCCCGGACGGGCGAGGGGGTCGACGCGAAGTAAAACGCAGGCCGCCACGGGCTGCTGCACGAGGCGTAGTCGCTGCGCCGACGAGGTTGACGCACGGTGACCGGTCGGTTGGCGGCCGAAGTCATGAGCGGCGACCCCCTCGCCCGTCCGGGGCCGGCTCTTGCCCCGACACCGCGAGGCGGCGACCCTACGGGAGTCCCCGGTCCCGGGGAGCTCTTCCGTGTCCGCGCTGCCCCCGTTCCTCGATCCCCGGGACGAGCGTCCCGGCGTGCGCCGAGCCCTGCGCGAGTGGCTCGCGCTCCAGGCGGCCTGCGTCCTGCACCCGGCCCCGGCCGTCCGGCGCCTGCGCGCGGGCGAGGGTCCGGCCGAGGTCCGCCGCGCCCTCGCCGATCGGCCGGGCGGGAGCGCGCCGTTCGATCCCGACGCCGCCCTCGCGTGCCTCGCGCGCCTCGGCGCGCGGGCGCTGCCCCTCGACTCGCCCGCCTACCCCGAGCGGCTGGCGCGCCTCGACGACGCCGCTCCCCTGCTCCTCGTGCGCGGCGCGGCGGGCGTGCTCGCGGGCCGCTCGGTCGCGGTGGTGGGCGCGCGCGCCTCGACGGCGTACGGGCGGCGCATCGCGAGGGAGATTGGCGACGCCCTGGCGCGCGCGGGGATCGTGGTCGTCTCGGGCCTCGCGTACGGCATCGACGCCCACGCGCACCGGGCCGCCCTCGACGCGGGCGGGCTCGGCGTGGCGATCCTGGGCTGCGGGCTGGAGACCGTGTATCCGGCCGCGCACCGCGAGCTCGCCGAGCGGGTGGCTGCGCGGGGCGCGCTCGTGACGGAGTTCCCGCCCGGCTTTCCGCCCCTCCCGCACCACTTTCCCCACCGCAATCGCCTCATCGCCGCGCTCGCGGAGAGCGTGGTCGTGGTGGAGGCGCGCGCGCGGAGCGGCTCGCTCTCCACGGCGGGTCGGGCGGGTGCGTTCGGGAACGGACGCGTGTTCGCCGTGCCCGGTCCGATCGACGCCCCCGCGAGCGCGGGCACGAACCGGCTGATCCGGGACGGCGCGCACGTCTACACGGAGCTCGACGACCTGCTCCAGTGCCTGGGCCTGCCGCTCGTGGGGAGTCGGCCCCGCGAGCGATCGCCCACGGACCCGGGCGATGCGGTCCTGGCGGCGCTGCGCTTTGCTCCCGCCACGCCCGACGAGCTCGTGCGCCGCCTGGGGAGGACGCCGGAGGCGCTCGCCGCGGACCTGGTGCGCCTCGAGCTCGAGGGCCGCGTGGTCCGCGACGCCGACGGGTGTCTGCGGGTGGTGTCCTAGGCGAGCGGCGAGCCGCGGCCGGCGCTCCAGCCGCTATCCTCCCGGATCCACGCGAAGGGGATGCGATGGATCCGGGCGCCGAGCCCCACGTCGTCGTGGTGGGAGCCGGTCTCGCCGGCTGCGAGGCGGCCTGGCAGGCGGCGCGCCGCGGTGTGCGCGTCGTGCTGTGCGAGATGAAGCCGGTCCGCATCTCGCCGGCCCACACGTCCGCCGACTTCGCGGAGCTCGTGTGCAGCAACTCGCTGCGCTCGAACGTGCTCGAGAACGCGGTGGGCCTGCTCAAGCAGGAGATGCGCCGCCTCGGCTCGCTCGTGATGACCTGCGCGGACGAGAACGCCGTGCCCGCGGGCCGCGCCCTCGCGGTGGACCGGGCCGCGTTCGCGAAGCGCGTGACCGAGGCCATCGAGTCCGAGCCGCGCATCGAGGTGCGGCGCGGGCTCGTGGAGCGCATTCCCGAAGGACGCCTGGTGATCCTCGCCACCGGCCCCCTCACGGCGCCCGAGCTCGCCCGCGACATCCAGCGCGTGCTCGGCGACGACTCGCTCTACTTCTACGACGCGATCTCGCCCATCGTGTACGCCGACTCCATCGACCACGCGGTGGCGTTTCGCGCCTCGCGCTGGCAGGAGGGCGAGGGCGACTACCTGAACCTCCCGCTGGACCGCGCGGGCTACGAGCGCTTCGTGGACGACCTGCTCGGCGCCGAGACCGTGCCGCTGCATCCCTTCGAGGCCGCGCTCTACTTCGAGGGCTGCCTGCCCATCGAGGAGATGGCGCGGCGCGGGCGCCAGACGCTCGCCTTCGGGCCCATGCGCCCGGTGGGCTTGCGCGATCCCCGCGGCGGGGAGCGCCCCTTCGCGGTGGTGCAGCTCCGCCAGGAGGACAAGCGCGGCGTGCTCTACAACCTGGTCGGCTTCCAGACGAAGATGCGGATCGGCGGGCAGCAGCGCGTGCTCCGGAGCCTCCCGGGCCTCGGCCAGGCCGTCTTCGCACGCTACGGATCCGTACACCGGAACACGTACATCTGCGCGCCGAAGCGGCTGGGCCCGACGCTCGAGGCGCGCGTGCGGCCGGGTCTGTTCGTGGCGGGTCAGCTCGCGGGGGTGGAGGGGTACGTGGAGTCCGCGGCCCTGGGCGGGCTCGCCGGGGTCTTCGCCGCCGCGCGGGCCCGGGGTCGCGAGCCGTCGCTTCCGCCGGAGACCACCGCGCACGGGGCGCTCCTGCGCTGGCTCGCGGGCGCCGACCCCGCGAACTTCCAGCCCATGAACGTGAACCACGGGCTCTTCCCTCCGGTGGAGGGGCTCCCGCGCCGCGCGCCGAAGGCCGCAAAGCAGCTCCGCATCGCCGAGCGGGCGCTCGCGGACCTCGAGCCCTTCGCGCGCGCGATCGAGGCCCCGCCCGCGTGACGGCGCAGGAGACCCTCGCCGCCTTCGAGCGGTTCTTGCGCGTGGAGCGAAACGCCTCGGACCAGACGCGGCGGGCCTACACCGGCGAGGTCCGGCGCTTCCTCGACTCCGGCGACGGGGCCCGGGACCTGGCACGGGTGCGCCCGGACGACGTGCGGCGCCACCTCGCGAGCTTCCACGGGCGCCTCGCGCCGGCGAGCCTCGGTCGCAAGCTCGCCGCGCTGCGCACCTTCTTCCGCTTCTGCGTGCGCGAGGGCGTGGCGGCCTCGGATCCGAGCGCGGGCCTGCCCGCGCCCCGCGCGGTCGCGGGGCTCCCGCGACCGCTCTCGGTGGACGACTGCGAGCTCCTCGCCGAGGGACCGCCCGGCGCGGAGGAGGGACCGCCCGGCGCCGAGGGACCGCCCGGCCCGAAAGTGCCGCCCGGCGCGGCGAGCGCGCCCGCGCCCGGGCCGCGCGCGCGGCGCGCGGCGCTGCGGGCGCTCCGCGACCGCGCGCTGGTGGAGACGCTCTACGGCGCGGGCCTGCGCGTGGGGGAGCTCGTGGCCCTCGCGGTGCGCGACGTGGACCTCCCGCGCGGCGACGCGCGGGTCTGGGGCAAGGGCGGGAAGGAGCGCGTGGTGCCGCTGCCGGCGGCGGCGCGCGCCGCCCTGGAGGCCTACCTGCGCGAGCGGCGCCGACCGGGTCTCCTCGGGGAGCCGCTCTTCGCGAGCCTGCGCGCGCCGGGCGGCGCGGTGCGGCGACTCGCGGACCGCGACGTCCGACGCATCCTCGCGCGCCGTGCGCGCCTCGCGGGCGTCGCGGACCGCGTCCACCCGCACCGACTGCGCCACAGCTACGCGACCCACCTGCTCGACATGGGCGCGGGGCTCCGCGAGATCCAGGAGCTCCTCGGCCACGCGAGCCTCTCCACCACGCAGCGCTACACCGCGGTCTCCGCGCAGCGGCTGCTGGAGGCGTACGATGCCGCGCACCCCCGGGCGCGCCGGGCGGGTCCGCCGCTCGGGCGGCGCGGGAGCGCGGACGCCGGCCCGCGCCGGCGGGGGACCCGAGACGAATGACGCGCGCCGACGCGAGCCGCTCCACCACCGTCCTCGCCGTGCTGCGCGACGGCCGCCTCGCCATGGCCTCCGACGGCCAGGTGACCGTGGGCGAGACGATCGTGAAGCGCGGCGCCCAGAAGGTGCGCGCGTCCTCGAACGGGCGCGCGCTCGTGGGCTTCGCCGGCGGCGTCGCGGACGCGCTCGCGCTCTCCGAGCGCCTCGACGCGAAGCTCGAGGCCCACCGCGGCAGCGTGCGGCGCGCCGCCGTGGAGCTCGCGCGCGACTGGCGCACGGACCGCCTGCTGCGGCGCCTCGAGGCGATGCTCGTGGTGGGTGATCCCGAGTGCGTGCTGGTCGTGTCGGGCACGGGCGACGTGATCGAGCCCGACGACGGGATCGCGGCCATCGGCTCGGGCGGCCCCTACGCCCTGGCGGCCGCCCGCGCGCTCGCGCGTCACGCGGGCCTGCCCGCGCCCGAGATCGCGCGCGAGGCGCTGCGCATCGCCGCGGAGATCTGCGTGTACACGAACGACGCCATCACGCTGCTGGAGCTCCCGTGAGCGAGCCGCGCTCCTTCACGCCCCGGGAGATCGTCTCGGAGCTGGACCGCTACATCGTCGGGCAGCGCGAAGCGAAGCGAGCCGTGGCGGTGGCGCTGCGCAGCCGCTGGCGCCGCCGGCGCGTGCCCGACGAGCTGCGCGACGAGATCGCGCCCAAGAACATCATCCTGATCGGGCCCACCGGGGTGGGGAAGACCGAGATCGCGCGCCGCCTGGCGCGGCTCGCCCAGGCGCCGTTCCTCAAGGTGGAGGCGTCGAAGTTCACCGAGGTGGGCTACGTGGGCCGCGACGTGGAGTCGATCGTGCGCGACCTCGTCGAGCTCGCCATCTCCATGGTGAACGCCGAGGAGCAGCGCGCGGTGCAGGCCAAGGCCGAGGAGCGCGCCGAGGAGCGCGTGATCGACGCGCTGCTCGGTGTGCGCGCGCCCGGCCCCGGCTTCGACGCGAGCCGGCCGCCGGGGGAGTCGCGCGAGGCGCTGCGCCGCCAGCTCCGGCAGGGCGCGCTCGATGACCGCGAGATCGAGGTGGAGCTCGCGGACGCCCGGGGCTTTCCCACGATGTCCATCTTCGGGCCCCAGGGCGTGGAGGAGATGGGCGTCCAGTTCAAGGATCTGCTCGGGGGGCTCATGCCGCAGCGCACCCGGCGCAAGCGGCTCAAGCTGCCCGCGGCGAAGGCGGCGTTCCTGGCGGAGGAGGCGGCGCGCCTGGTGGATGCGGAGCGCGTGCGCGAGCTCGCCATCGAGCGCGCGGAGCAGACCGGCATCGTCTTCATCGACGAGCTCGACAAGGTGGCCTCCCCGGGCGGCACCCGGCACGGGCCCGACGTGTCCCGGGAGGGCGTGCAGCGCGATCTCCTGCCCATCGTGGAAGGGTCCACGGTCCAGACCAAGCACGGCCCGGTGCGCACCGACCACGTGCTCTTCATCGCGGCGGGCGCCTTCCACGTGGCGAAGCCCTCGGACCTGATCCCCGAGCTCCAGGGCCGCTTTCCGATTCGCGTCGAGCTCGCGAGCCTCGGGCAGGAGGACTTCGTGCGCATCCTCACCGAGCCGCGCAACTCGCTCGTGCGCCAGTACCGCGCGCTCCTGCTCACCGAGGGCGTGCGCCTCGAGTTCGAGGAGAGCGGCGTGCGCGCGATCGCCGAGATCGCCGCCCGGGTCAACGAGCGCACCGACGACATCGGCGCGCGCCGCCTGCACACGGTGCTGGAGCGCCTGCTGGAGGAGGCGAGCTTCGACGCGCCGGACCTGGGCGGCGCGGAGCTGCGCATCGACGAGCCGTTCGTGCGCGGCCGGCTCGAGGGGCTCGTGAAGGACGAGGACCTCTCGCGCTACATCCTGTAGCGTCGAGGACGGAGGGAGCGGATGGACGGGGCCGCACGCATCCTCGTGGTGGACGACGAGCGGTTCTTCCGCGAGGCGATCCGGGATGCGCTCTCGCGCGCGGGCTTCGTGTGCGTGCTCGCGGAGAGCGGCGGCGAGGCCCTGGAGCGCGCCGAGAGCGACGAGATCGGCGTGGTGGTGCTCGACATCCAGATGCCCGGCATGAACGGCATCGAGGTGCTGCGGCGCCTGCGCGAGATGCGGCCGCTCGTGCGCGTGATCATCCTCTCCGCGCACACGGACCAGGCCTACGTGCTGGAGGCGCTGCGGCTCGGCGCCGCCGACTACCTCGCGAAGCCGCTGCACGAGGAGGAGCTCGTCCTCGCGGTGCGCCGGGCCCTCGAGGGCCACGCCGTGACCACGCGCTGGGAGCGGCTGCGCGCGCGGCTCGAGGCGCTGGGCGGGCAGCTCGCGGAGCTCCACGGCGCGGTGCGCCGCGTGCCGCGGGACGAGCGCCCCGCGCTGGTGTGCGAGCGGGCGGCGCGCGCCGCGGCCGGGGTGCTCCAGGCGGCGCGCAGCTCGGTGCTGCTCCTCGACGCCGAGGCGAGCGTGCTGCGCGTGGCCGCCGCGGTGGGCGAGAAGGTTCCGCTCGCCGAGATGGACCCGGTGCCCGTGGGTGAGGGCGTGGCCGGCAGCGTCTTCGCCCGGGGCGAGCCGATCCTGGTGGCGGGCGCGGGCCGCGACGGCCCTCCCGGGCCGGCGCCCGAGGGCCGCTACGCCTCGAGCTCGTTCGTGGTGACACCGATCGGTGACGGAGAGGAGCGCGTCGGGGTGCTGTGCGCCACGGACCGCGCGGGCGCCGAGCCCTTCGCCGAGGAGGACGCGACGCTGCTGCGCATCCTCGGCCTCGAGGTGGCGGCGCTGCTGCGCGAGGCCGCGCCGGTCGCGGCCGCGGACCCGGGCGAGCCGGGCCTCGCCGACGGCGAGCTCGCCCGGGCCATCTGCGCCGCGGCGACCTCCGAGGTCGCCCCGGAGCGCATCCTCGGCGCGGCGCTCGGCGCCGCCAGCGCGGCGCTCGGCGGCGCCCCCGTCTCGCTCTACCTCCTCGATCCCACGGGCGAGGAGCTCACCCGGGAGGCGCAGCGCGACGCGGGGGAGAGCTCCGACCGGCCGCGCCTGCGCCGGGGGCGCGGCCTCACGGGCGCGGTGTTCGCCACGGGACGTCCCGTCGCCACGGAGCGGCCCGCTGCGGATCCGCGCTTCGACCCCACGGTGGACACGCCCGAGGACGGCGAGGCGCGGCCCTTCGTGTGCGTGCCCCTGGTCTTCCGCCGTACGCCCCTCGGCGTGTTCCGGGCGTTTCCGCGCGAGCCCCGGGCGGTAACGCTGCGCACCGCCGAGGTGCTCGGCGCCGCGCTCTCCGCAGCGGTGCGCAACGTGCTGCTGTACCGTAGCCTGCTCGAATCCATCGAGGAGCTCGCGCGCGTGCGCCGGGAGCGCGGGCAGCGCGCGTCGCCCTGAACGGAGCGCTCGATGCAAGCGCTGATCGACAAGGCGGAGGTGCTGATCGAGGCGCTGCCCTATATCCGGCGCTTCTACGACAAGACCATCGTGATCAAGTACGGCGGCCACGCCATGCAGGACCCGGCGCTGCGCGCGTCGTTTGCCGTCGACGTCGTGCTCCTCAAGTACATCGGTCTGCGGCCCGTGATCGTGCACGGCGGGGGCCCGCAGATCGACGAGCTGCTCGAGAAGCTCGGCCGGACGTCGCGCTTCGTGGACGGCCTGCGCGTCACGGACGACGAGACCATGGACGTCGTGGAGATGGTCCTCGGCGGGAGGCTGAACCACGAGATCGTGCAGCTCGTGCAGCAGGCGGGCGGGCGCGCGCTCGGTCTCACGGGGAGCGACGGCGGCCTCCTGCGCGTGCGCCGCAAGCTCGAGGGCGGGCGCGACCTCGGCCGGGTGGGGGAGGTGGAGTCCGTGGATCCCCGCGCGATCGGGGCGGTCGCGGACGCGGGCTTCGTGCCCGTGATCGCGCCCATCGGCGCGGACGCGAAGGGCACGACGCACAATGTGAACGCGGACGAGGCGGCGGGCGCGATCGCGCGCGCCCTCGGCGCCGAGAAGCTGATCCTGCTCACGGACGTGGAGGGCGTGCGCGACGCCCAGGGCCGCGTGATCGCGCGCCTCGGCGCGGAGGAGGCGCGCAAGCTCATCGCCGAGGGCACGATCCAGGCGGGGATGATCCCGAAGGTGCGCTGCTGCATCGACGCGCTGGCGGGCGGCGTGGCGAGCGCCACGATCCTGGACGGGCGCGTGCAGCACGCGATCCTCCTCGAGATCTTCACCGAGCAGGGCGTGGGGACGCTGCTCTCGTCATGACGCGGCTGCCGAAGGACTTCCTGAGCGTCGCCGACTGGCCGGCGGAGGAGCTCCTCGCCATGCTGGCGCGGGCGCGCGAGCTCAAGCGCCTGTGGCGCGCGGGCGAGCGGCCGCAGACGCTGCTCGGTCGCACCCTCGTGCTCTACTTCGAGAAGCCCTCGCTGCGCACCCACGTGACCTTCGAAGCGGGGGTCACGCAGCTCGGCGGGCACGCGATCCTGCTCACGCCCGAGCAGGTGGGGATCGGGACGCGCGAGAGCGCCGCCGACGTGGCGCGCAACCTCTCGCGCTGGGTGGACGGGCTCGTGGCGCGCACCTTCCGCCACGCGCTGCTCGAGGAGTTCGCCGACGCCGCGCCGATCCCGGTGATCAACGGCCTCTCGGATCTCCTGCACCCGTGCCAGACCATGGCGGATCTGCTCACCGTCCTCGAGCGCCGGGACCTGGCGAGCTCCGCGATCGCCTACGTCGGCGACGGCAATAACGTGGCGAACTCGCTGCTGCTCGGCGCCGCGGTGCTCGGCCTCGAGCTGCGCCTCGCCACGCCCGCTTCGCACCGACCCGCGCCCGAGGTGAGCGAGCGCGCCGAGGAGCTCGCCAAGCGCAGCCGGGCGAAGCTCTCCTGGAGCGAGGATCCCGCCCTGGCGGTGCGCGGGGCGCACTTCGTCTACACCGACGTGTGGACCAGCATGGGGCAGGAGAGCGAGGCGGGCCGGCGGCGGCGCCTGTTCCGCCCGTACCAGGTGAACGCGCAGCTCCTGGCCCACGCCCCCGAGGCCCTGGTGCTCCACTGCCTGCCGGCGCACCGGGGCGAGGAGATCACGGACGAGGTCCTCGACGGTCCGCGCAGCATCGTGTTCGACCAGGCCGAGAACCGCCTGCACGCCCAGAAGGCGATCCTCGAGCGGCTGCTCGCCGCACCGCGCTGACGGGCTGCGGGTCGTCCCCCGGTCGCGCCGGGCGGTCGTCGGCTCCCTCTGCCGTCCCAGACCGCCCCCACGGGGAACCCCCCGCTCAGCTTCCCTACTGGTTCCGCCGATGTACGCGGGGAGCATGCACACCCCGGGGATCCGGGCGAGGTGAGGGATCGGCGTGTCTTCGCAAAGCGAGGCCCTGCAGGGCACTCCCCGGCTCGCGCCGGGCTGCGATCCGACCAAGCTCGCCCTCGACCCGGGGGAGGGGTTCCTCCTCTCGCGCATCGACGGGCAGACGCCCTGGGCGCTCCTGCGCGAGATCGGGGGGCTGCCCCCCGAGCAGGTGGACCGCTGCGTGGAGCGCTGGCTCGGCGAGGGGATCCTCGAGCTGCGCGACACCGCGGCGACGGAGCGGCCCCGCGCGCCGCGAGCGGCGACGAACGACGCGGACGCGGAGCTCGATCCCACGCTCGAGCTCGCCGTCGAGACGCAGCAGCGCATCCTCGAGTTCGAGCGGCGGCTCTCGCTTCCGTACCACGAGCTCCTCGGCGTCGGGATCGACCCCGACCCGAAGGCGGTGAAGCGCGCGTACTTCCGCCTGTCGCGCGAGTTCCATCCCGACCGCTTCTTCCGCCGCAAGCTGGGTCCCTTCGCGGCGAAGCTCGAGCGGATCTTCCGCAAGGTTCTCGAAGCCCACGAGCTGCTCTCGGACCCCGTGGCCCGCGCCGAGGTGCAGCGCTCGCTCGCCGCGCCGGCCGAGGCGGAGCCGTGCGAGAGCCCGGGGCAAGCGCCCGTGGGAGCCGCGGAGGCGCGGCGCCGGCTCGCGAGCTTCACCGCGCACGCGAAGGCGCTGCGCGATCGCCAGCGCAAGGCCAAGCACTACTTCGAGACGGGCATGGCGGCGTTCCGCGCCGAGCGCTGGCTCGAGGCCGCGTCGAGCGTGCGCCTCGCCCTCGCCTTCGACCCGCGCAACGAAGCCCATCGCGAGGCGTTCGGCCAGATCCAGCTGAAGGCCCACGAGGTGCGCGCCGTGCAGCTCGTGCGCGAGGCGGAGGCGGCGCTCGACATCCGGGAATACACCCGCGCCCTCACGGCCTTCGAGGAGTGCCTCCAGTTCCGGCCCCACGACGCGGACCTCCATCACCGGGCCGCGCGCCTCGCGCAGCTCGCCGGGGGCGACCTGCGCAAGGCCAAGGAGTGGGCGGCGCTCGCCTGCGAGCTCGCCCCGGACGAGGCGCCGTACCGGCGCACGCTCGGACAGATCTACAAGGCTGCCGGCCTCGACGCGAACGCGCGCCGTGAGCTGCGCCGGGCGCTCGAGCTCGATCCGCGGGACGAGGAGTCCCGGGCCGAGCTCGCGGGCCTCGGACGCCGGTGACCTGAGCGGAGGGGAAACATGAGTCCGGTGATCGGGATCGACCTCGGTACCACGAACTCCTGCGTGGCGGTCATGGAGGACGGCCAGCCCGTCGTCGTGCCCAACGCGGGCGGCTACAAGACGACGCCGTCCATGTTCGCCGTCACGCAGGAGGGCAAGCGGCTGGTGGGGCACCTGGCCAAGCGCCAGGCCATCACCAACTCGAAGCACACCGTGTACGCCTCGAAGCGGCTGATCGGGCGGCGCTTCGACTCGCCCGAGGTGCAGCACTCGCACGAGCTCTGCCCGTACGCGATCTCGCGCGGGCCCAACGACGACCCGCGCATCGAGCTCGGCGGCAAGACCTTCACCTGCCCGGAGATCGCGGCGCTGATCCTGCGCGAAATGAAGCGCGTGGCGGAGGAGTACCTCGGCGAGCCCGTGCGCGACGCGGTGATCACGGTGCCCGCCTACTTCAACGACCCCCAGCGCCAGTGCACGAAGGACGCCGGCAAGATCGCGGGCCTCGAGGTGCTGCGCATCATCAACGAGCCCACCGCCGCGGCGCTGGCCTACGGCTTCGGCAAGCACAAGGAGGAGAAGATCGCGGTGTACGACCTCGGCGGCGGCACCTTCGACGTCTCGATCCTCGAGATGGGCGACGGCGTGGTCGAGGTGCTCGCCACCGCGGGCAACACCTTCCTCGGCGGCGAGGACTTCGACCGCCTGGTCGTGCAGTGGGTGCTCGAGCGCTTCCAGGAGAGCGACGGCATCGACCTGCGCGCCGACACCATGGCGCTGCAGCGTCTCAAGGACGCCGCGGAGAAGGCCAAGTGCGAGCTCTCCATCCGCGAGACGACGGAGCTCAACCTGCCCTTCATCGCCTCCGACGCGAACGGCCCGCGCCACCTGAACCTCGAGCTCACGCGGGAGACGCTGGAGCGCCTGGTGGGGAGCATCGTGTGGGGCACGCTCAAGACGGTGGAGCAGTGCGTGAAGGACGCGGGCGTCGGACCCGCGGACATCGACCAGGTGATCCTGGTGGGGGGGCAGACGCGCATGCCGCTCGTGCAGAGCGCGGTGGCGGAGTTCTTCGGCAAGCGGCCGCACAAGGGCGTGAACCCCGACGAGGTGGTGGCGGTGGGCGCCGCCATCCAGGGCGCGACGCTCGTCAGTGACAACCAGAGCGTGCTGCTCCTCGACGTGACGCCGCTCTCGCTGGGCATCGCCACCTTCGGCGGGCACTTCGCCCGGCTCATCGAGCGCAACACCACGGTGCCCGTGCGGCGTAGCCACATCTTCACCTCCACGCGCGACAACCAGTCGGCGGTGAAGATCCGCGTGCTCCAGGGCGAGAGCGAGAACGCGAACGAGAACGACCTGCTCGGCGAGTTCGTGCTCTCCGGGATCCGGCCCGCGCCGAAAGGCGAGCCCGAGATCGACGTCGCCTTCGACATCGACGCGAACGGGATCGTGAGCGTCTCCGCCCGCGATACGGCCACGGGCAAGGAGCAGTCCATCACCGTGAACGCCACGGGCACGCTCTCGGACGAGGAGATCCAGAAGATCATCGACGAGAACGAGCTCTACGGGGTGCAGGTGAAGGGGTGACCCCGTCGGAGCGCTCGCTGCTGGCCTTCCTCGACGCCCCGGTGTTGGTGGGCGACCCCGACGGCTGCACCGTCTACGTGAATCCGGCCTTCGAGGAGCGCTTCGAGACACACCACGAGGAGGCCTGCGGCAAGCCCCTCGCCCAGCTCTTCGAGGGCGGCGGGCGCGAGGCGATGCTGCGCGCCGTGGCGGAGGTGTGCACCGAGGGCGTGAGCGTGCGCTTCCGGCTGCGCGAGCGGGGTCATGGCTTCTCCGCGCTCGCGTCGCCCATCTTCGCGCAGCAGCGCTGCGTCGGCGTGCTCTTCCTGCTCCAGGAGGAGGTGGAGGCGGCGGAGCGCCTGCTCCACCTCCAGCGCCAGCTGGCGGACTCCGTCGACGAGCTGGCCCGGCTGCTCGACGAGCCGCTGTCGGCGAGCGCGCTCGCCGCCAGCCTGACCGACGACCCGCGCCGCGCCCTCGAGCGCGTGCGCCAGTGGTCCGAGGCGCTGCGCCGGGAGCTCAGCGGGCGCAGCGAGGTCAGGTTCTAGCCGTTAGACTCCTCCGCTCGGGAGGAGCCCCATGTCGCGCCAGGGATCGGTGAAACGCGTCTGCCTCGCCTACAGCGGCGGCCTCGACACCTCGGTGATCCTGCGCTGGCTCCTCGAGACGTTCGGCTGCGAGGTGGTCTGCTACACCGCGGACGTGGGCCAGGAGGAGGAGCTCGCGGGGCTCCCCGACAAGGCCAAGGCCACCGGCGCGGTGGACTGCATCGTGCGCGACCTGCGCGAGGAGTTCGTGCGCGAGTACGTGTTCCCGGCGATCCGCGCCAACGCGGTCTACGAGGGTCACTATCTGCTCGGCACCGCGCTGGCGCGCCCCGTGATCGCGAAGCACCAGGTGGAGGTGGCGCGCGAGACCGGCTGCGACGCGTTGGCCCACGGCGCCACGGGCAAGGGCAACGACCAGGTGCGCTTCGAGCTCGCGTATCGGGCGCTCGCCCCCGAGCTCGCGGTGATCGCGCCCTGGCGCGAGTGGGACCTGCGCTCGCGCACCGACTGCATGGCGTACGCGCAGAAGCACGGGATCCCCGTGGCGGCGACGCTCCAGAAACCGTACTCCACGGACCGCAACCTCATGCACATCTCCTTCGAGGGCGGCATCCTCGAGGATCCCTGGCGCGCGCCCGACGAGTCGATGTTCGTGATGAGCGTGGCCCCCGAAGAGGCGCCGGACGCCCCCAGCGACGTGATCGTGGGTTTCGAGGGCGGCACGCCGGTCTCGCTGGACGGCGAACGGCTCGCTCCGGCGCGTCTGCTCGCGCGGCTCAACCGGATCGCGGGCGCCCACGGCGTGGGTCGCCTGGATCTCGTCGAGAACCGCTTCGTCGGCATGAAGTCCCGCGGCGTCTACGAGACGCCCGGCGGGACGGTGCTGCACCTCGCGCACCGCGCCGTGGAGTCGATCACCCTGGACCGCGAGGTCATGCACGAGCGCGACCGACTCTCGCCGCGCTTCGCAGAGCTCGTGTACAACGGCTTCTGGTTCTCACCGGAGCTCGACTTCCTGCGCGCCGCCTTCGAGCGCTCCCAGGAGTCGGTCACGGGCGAGGCGCGCGTGCGGCTGTACAAGGGGAGCGCGCGCGTCACGGGCCGACGCTCTCCCGTGTCGAGCTACGACGAGACGCTCTCGAGCTTCGAGGAGGGCGGCGAGGCGTCGGGCTACCGCCAGGCCGACGCCGCGGGCTTCATCCGCATCCAGGGCCTGCGCCTGCGGCCGCGTTAGGTTTGCTCCGCTCGCCTTCGGCTCGCTGCGCGCGCGTGCTCGCGGCTTCGACCGTGGCATTGCATCCTTCGTGACTGCGCGGCCGTCAGCTCGCGGGCCCGGTTCCGCCAGCACGCGCTTGCCCGGCTTCGCCGGCCTCCTGCGATGCGCCCTGCCTTGCCGCGCTCGCTGCTCCGCTCACAGCCGCCCCCACGCGCGCAGGGTCGTGAGCGCTTCGAGGGTCCTGATCGCCCTCCACTCGTGGACGGCCGTGGTCCCGGGCGCCGGCCAATCGATCGGCCAGCCGCCGTCCTCTCGCTGATCCGTCATCAGCCGATGCAGGAAGCCCTCGAGGATCGCGTCGCTGAAGAAGCGACGCAGCGGATGGTCCGGAGCCGCCGCGTAGTGGAGGGGAGTGTGGGTATCGGGCGACGGAGGCGGGGCCGTCGGGTCGATGGGCACGACCCGGCCGGCCGCGAGGGCGGCTCCCTGGGCGTCGAGCAGGGGCTGCGAACGCGCCGGGTCGGGCTCGCTGAGGAGGAACTCGACGATCGCATGCACCTGATACTGATCGTGTGGAAGCGGCTCGCGAATCTGCTCCCAGCACCACGCCGCGGCTCGCCGC